>CAZFHQ010000015.1:7886-15187 GCA_964519325.1 uncultured Clostridium sp. | reverse complement strand
GCCAGCTCTGAGAGGTCGCCGGTGCCGATGACCATGCCGCCCAGCTGGTTGGCAACGTCCATGAGCACCTGGGTGCGCTCCCTGGCCTGGCTGTTTTCAAAGGTGACGTCGTGGCGGTCCATGGGCTGGCCAATGTCCGCGAAATGCTGGCGCACCGCCTGTTCGATGGAGATCTCCCGGAAGGATACGCCGAGGGCCTCCGCCAGAAGCTGGGCGTTGGATTTGGTACGGCCGGTGGTGCCAAAGCACGGCATGGTCACGGCCAAAATCTGGCGCCGGTCCATCCCCAGCTGGTCAAAGGCGCGGGCGGTGACCAGCAGGGCCAGGGTGGAATCCAGCCCGCCGGAAAGGCCGAGGACCGCCGTTTTGCAGCGGGTGTGGGTCAGCCGCTTTGTCAGTCCGGCGGTCTGCAGATCCAGGATCCGCTCCATGCGGGCGGCGGCAGCCTGCTTGTCCTCCGTGGGGAGGAACGGCCTGGGGCTGACGGTGCGGGTCAGCGTTGTTTCCGTTTCGTCAAAGGTGATGTTCCCGCCCGCCGCGCAGCCTGCGGGGAAATCCCGCCCCAGCCGCTTGCCGCGCAGATAATCCAGGTCGATCTCGCTGATGGTCAGGCCGGTGGAGAACGGCCCGCTGCTTGCTAGCAAATGGCCGTTTTCCGCAAGGAGCCGCTGGCCGCCGTAAACGAAGTCCGTGGTGGATTCCCCTTCTCCGGCCATGGCGGTCAGGTAGGCGCAGCACAGGCCGCGGCTGTGGGCCTGGTGGAATTGGAGCCGCCGCTCCTCCGCTGTGACAGTCTCCGGCTGGGAGGCAGGGTGCAGGATCACCATCGCGCCGCGTTCCGCGGCCAGACGGGCGGAAGGGGGCAGCGGCGCGTCGGCCTCGCTGCCGATCTCCACCGCCAGCAGCGTGCCGTCCGGCAGGGGCAGGGTGAACGCCGTGGTTGGGGACAGCGGGATCGCCTCCTCCGCGCCGACCGGCGGCATGACAGGGGCTTCGCCGTCCGCCACAACGGAAAAGACCCGTTTTTCGGCTGCGGTCAGGCGGGTTTTGGCGGCCAGCCCCAGCAGCCTGCCCCGCTGAAAGACGGCGCAGCAGTTATACACCCGCGCGCCGCACTGGACTGGCAGCCCGACCGCGCAGAGGACGTCCAGGCCCTCTGTGGCCGCCAGCAATTTGCCCAAGGCTGCCCAGGCGCTCTGGAGCAGGGCAGTGCTGCGGAACAGGTCGCCGCAGGTGGCGCCGGTGACGCACAGCTCCGGCAGGACCATGATCTTGACGCCCTGGGCTGCCGCCTGCTGGATCTGCCGCAAAATGGCGTCCCCGTTTTTCGCGCAGTTTGCCACGGTAATGGCCGGCGTTGCCGCGCAGACCTTTAAAAACCCGTCTTTCATAAACAATGCCTCCTCGTTGTTATTTGCGCGCCAGGGTGGGTACCGGCAGCGCGTCCGGCAGGGATGAAACGCATTTGTCCGCCATCTTTTCCGGATGGAACCGGTCGCTCTGGTAGTAGCGCAGGTTCACCCGAACCCGCCGCAGGTGGTCGGCCATCCCTTTGACGGAGCGGTTCTTCATATGGTATTTTACCACATAATAGTCGCAGTAAAACGCTGTTTTGCGGCACAGGTCGCCGAACCGTTTTTGATACTGCTCGAATTGGCCGTCCGCCTCCAGCGAGACGCGCACGCTGGCCGCCGCCCGGATAAAATCGTTGATCTTCTGCGGGGTCGGCGTTTTCAAAAAGCTGTCTTTCCGCTGGGTATAGTAATACAGCGGGCGGTTGATCACCGCGATCCGGTTGGCGTGGGCAAACAGCTTGTGGGTGGTGGCCACATCCTCAAAGCGCATGGGCGGGTATGTAACGTCATAGTCGGTGAACAGGCTCCGCTTGTATAATTTGTTCCAGGGGTAGCTTTGCAGCTGGAGATCCCGCAGCAGCTTGTTCATGGCCTGCTGTCGGGTGTAAACGCCGGCGCAGCGGAAGGGGTGCTGCACCCGCAGCTTTTGCGCGGGGAAATAATAATAATAAAAGCAGCAGGCGATGTCCGCCTTGTTCTGCTCGCAGGCGTCATACAGTTCCTGCAAAAAGGTGGGCGCGATAAAGTCGTCGCTGTCTAAAAAGGAGATGTATTCCGACCTTGCCATGGCGATGCCAGCGTTCCGCGCGGCGGAAACCCCCTGGTTCTCCTGCTCCACCACGGTGAAATAAGGGTGCGCGGCGGCAAAATCCCGCAGGATCTGGGCGGAGGCGTCGGTGGAGCCGTCGTTGACGGCGATGACGCAAAAATCCCGGAAGGTCTGGTTTTCCAGGGAGCGCAGGCAGCGGGGCAAAAACTCCGCCACATTATACACCGGCAAAATAACGGTGATTTTCGGTTCCGTTGTCGAGACTGAGGGCATTGCGGCAACGCCTCCTCTTTTCATCATAGATTTAATTCTATTTTACAAAATTGAAGGGAAATGTCAAGTCAGGGCAGGGCAGAACAAAAGCACCGGACTGCCTGCCGGTGCTTGCCGCGGGGCTATTCTGCCGCTTCTTCCGTCTGCTGCTGGATCGTCACAAGATAAACGCAGTCGAACGCGGCCAGGACTGACGCCTGGTCCTCCTGTTCGCTCCAGGTATGGAAGGGCTTTTCTGAGATGGTGGCGCTGTCCTCACCGTTTTTGTAGGCCACATAATAGAGCAGGTGGTCCTTGCCGTCGGAGAGGGAAAAATCCGTTTCGCCTGTGTCGGCGATGCGGATCATGGACTGCCCGTTCTGCACGGTGAAATAGGGCGTGGGGTAGGTGAGCCGCCCGCCTGGCACGGTGATGGTCCAGACGTAGTCCAGGCCGGAGCTGTTTGTGCCGCCAATATACAGGGCGTTGTTGCCTTTCGCGGCGGTAACGTTGCGCAGCTGGGATTCCGATTCCTGTGTTCCGCTGTGATAGGTGGAGAGGGTCACCACACAGGTAGCGTCCTCCGGCAGGGTGAACCGGGCGGAAACGTCGGTCAGGGCTTCGGCGATCCCCGCTTCTTCCGCGCTGAATTCTGAAACTGATACGGCCGCGCTGGCGCCGCAGCCGCCCAGAGCCAGCATGGACGCGGCCAGCAGGGCGGCGCACACGCCCTTGATTTGTTTTTTCATACGGTATTCCTCCTATATCCTTTGCATAATAAAGCTTCCATTTCTGTCTTTATTCTACCAAACAAGACGGAAGAATACAAGACCGGATGCTTTATTACCGCGTTAGATTTTGCGTTTCGGCGCAAAAAAAGCAAGGCGGAGCCTTGCGGGGTTTTTGCGGCGCTGCGGCTTATTGATAACCGCTCAGATCGGTTCCGGGGCCATAGCGGTACACGGCGCCGATAGACGGGTAGTAGCTGCTGGGCAGATCCTGGGTTTTGACCACCTCGCCGTCCTTGTAGAAGATCTGCTTGGCGGTGGCCGTTTGTCCGGCGCGGGCGGAGCGGTCTGTTTCTACCTCGCCCTTTCCAAGGCTTTCGTCCAGCGTAAAGGTAGGGGCGGGGATGTCCAGGGTGCCGGTCTGCTCCGAGGTGACCTCGATCTCGTCGTATTCGTCCGACTGGTAGCCGTAAATGGTGGCGGTCAGCACGGTACCCTCCATGCCGGACTCGATGTAAACCGGATATTCGGTGTCGTTGCGGAACTGGAAATCAAGCGAGCCATAGCTGATGGCGGCGTCCTGCCCGATCGGCACATAAGTGGAAGGCCAGGTGTGTGGGGAGCGCTCCACAATGGTCAGGTTGGAGCGGGTCACCGCGCCGTACAGTGTGGTGGAGGCCTGGCAGACGCCGCCGCCGTAGTCCTGCTCGACCTTGCCGTTGACGATGACGCTGGCTTTCACAAAGC
Source organism: uncultured Clostridium sp. (assembly GCA_964519325.1). Classification (GTDB taxonomy): domain Bacteria; phylum Bacillota; class Clostridia; order Oscillospirales; family Acutalibacteraceae; genus UMGS1071. The sequence goes on along the minus strand of CAZFHQ010000015.1, from coordinate 11,336 downwards.
CGCGGGAGCCGCTTGTGCTGTTGCCGACGACCTTGTTGAAGGAAAATGTCTCGCCCGGGCTGACGACGGTGCCGTTGACATAGCTGAGCGCCAGGGCCATGTTGGTGTTGGCGTCCTCCGTGTTGGTGGAAACGGTGGAAAAGGAGCCCAGCTTTTCCATGACGCCGGCCAGCTCCGAGGGGTCCTGCTTGGGCTTGGTCACCTCATATTCTATGGCGACCGTCACGTCGCGGCTGGTTTTCAGGGCTTCGGTCACATCCTCGATCAGCTTTTTCGTGTTGACGGTGACGCCGTCCTCCCCGTCAGAGAAGGTGAACTTTTTCCCATTGTGGGAAAGGACGGTCGGCTCCACCGGGTCCTTGCTCAGCTTCTTTGCCAGCGCGGTGAGCTTTTTTTCCAGGGACTCCGCGTTGACCGACTGGCTGGCGCCGAACGCGCGGCTTTCTGTCTCTAAAAAGAATTTTTTGATATAATACTGACGGGCGGTGCCGCCGTAAAGGAAGGTATAGGCTTTTTCCACCGCGGCCGTATAATCGTAATCAATGGTAAAATCATCCTGGGTAAAGGAATAGGTATCGTCGTCCATCGTCAGCGTAATGGAGAAAGGCTCCGGCTCCTGCTGGGAGTTTTGCAGCAGCTGGAGGGCTTCCTCCCTGGACTTGCCCTCCATATCGACGCCGCAGATGACGATCCCCTTGCAAAAGACGGTATCTGTCACAAGAGTAAGGTCGGGGGAGGCGCTCTCCCCGCCAAACCAGCTGCAGCCGGAAATTGCCGTCAGCGAAGCGGCGGCAAGGGCGATCAGAATGTGTTTTCCGTTCTTTTGCATGGTAGTCCTCCTTTGGTTTGTTGGTATATAAATTCTATTATAGTGATTTGCCATGGAAATGTAAAGCGCTCCGGCGCGATGGTTCCAAAATTGTAACCGTCCGCCAGCAAAATCAGCGGGCCGCAGCGCCGCGGCGGGGGCTTTTCCTTCCGGCGGTTTTGTGCTACAATAAGACTGTATTTCTGTGTCCATTCCGCGGCAAACGGCGTTTGCGCGGAAACGGAACCAGGTTAGGAGGAAGAAAAAAGATGCGGATCTTAATTTTTTCTGCGGCTACCGGCGGCGGGCATATGCGCACAGCCCGGGCAATGGAGCATTATTTCCTGCATCATATCCCTGGGTCGGAGGTGCGGATCGTCGACGCGATCAAAGAAGTGAACAAAGTCGTCGACAAAACGATTTGCGGCAGCTATGAGTTTATGGCGAAGAAAGCCCCCCGGCTCTACGGCGTCATTTATGACCAGACCCAGAAGGAGGGCCTGGACGTCAGCAAGCCCCTCTCCGCCATGGCCTGCCACAGGCTGCTGCCGGCCATCAACGAATTTGATCCGGACGTCATCATCACCACCCACCCCTTTGCCGGTGAAATGGTGTCCCACCTGAAGCGGCGGGGCAAGGTCGACAAGCCCCTGATCTCCATCATGACCGACTACGGCCCCCACCGCAGCTATCTGGCCAAAGGGGTCGACGCCTATGTGGTGCCGGCGCCGGAGTGCGTGGAGCCCATGGTAGAGCTGGGCGTCGACCGGGAAAAGATCCATCCCTCCGGCATACCGGTGTTCGACGTGTTCCGGCCGGCGGCGCCGGAAGAGCTGCCTGCGCTGCGGCGGGAGCTTGCGCTGGAGGACGACCCCGCGCTGCCGACGATCCTGCTGATGGCGGGCAGCTTTGGCGTGACCAATATTTTGGAGATCTATCGGTCCCTGATGGGGCTTTCCGAGCGGTTCCAGCTTGTCGTCATCACCGGCAAAAACCAGAAGCTGTACGACGCCTTTGACAAGGCGGCGGCCCATTCCCCCAAGCCGGTCAGGCTGGTATATTTTACCGATGTGGTGCAAAAATATATGCAGTGCAGCGACATGATCATCACAAAGCCCGGCGGCCTGACCATCTCAGAGGCCATTGCCTGCGACCTGCCCATGGTGCTGTTCAACGCGATCCCCGGCCAGGAGGAGGACAACGCCGACTTCCTGGTCAAGCGGGGCATGGCGGTGCGCATCGGGAAAAACCAGGACGGCGCCGAGGTGATCCAGCGGCTGCTGCGCGAGCCGGACGAGCTGCGGGCCATGCGTCAGGCCTGCCGCGATTTTGACACCTCCGGCTGCTGCCGCAGCCTTGGCGAGCTGGTCCAGTCGCTGACGGCGGCCTACCGGCAGCGGCCCGGCGGGCAGGTCTATCTGGACAACAGCGCCACTACCCAGGTCTGCGAAGAAGCGGCGGAAAAAATGGTGGAGATGATGGTGCGCCATTACGGCAACCCGTCCTCCCTCCACCAAATGGGGTTTGCCGCCGAGCAGGAAATGACACAGGCCAGGGAGAGCGTCGCCAGAGCCATCGGCGCCAAAGCCGGCGAGATCACCTTTACCTCCGGCGGCACCGAGGCCAACAACCTGGCTATTTTTGGCGCGGCCCAGGCCCGCAGGCGCAGCGGCGGCAGGATCGTCACGACGGCGATCGAGCATCCCTCTGTGCTGGAATGTATGCGTCAGCTGGAGAAGCAGGGCTTTCAGGTGGTGTGGCTCCAGCCGGACCGCGCCGGCAAAATTTCCGAGGAGGCTGTGGCTGACGCCATCGACGGGGACACCATCCTGGTCAGCATGATGCTGGTCAATAACGAGGTGGGTACGATCCAGCCCATTGAGGCGGCGGCGAAGGCCATCGCCCGCAAAAAAGCGCCGGCACTGCTCCATGTGGACGCGGTGCAGGCCTTCGGCAAGCTGCCCATCAAGGTGAAGCGGATGAAAATCGACCTGCTGTCCGTGAGCGGCCACAAGCTCCACGGGCCAAAGGGCGTGGGCGCGCTGTATATTGCCGACGGCGTGCGGCTGATCCCGCAGACCTTTGGCGGCGGGCAGGAGAAAGGGCTGCGCTCCGGCACCGAGGCGGTCCCGGCCATCTGCGGGTTCGGCGCGGCGGTTCGGGCGCTGCCGGAACCGGCGGACTCCCTGCCCCAGATGCAAACGCTGTGCGACTACTGCCGGCAGCGCCTCTCTGAACTGGAGGGCGTGACCCTCAATTCCCCGCCGGACGCCTTGCCGTACATCGTCAACTTTTCCACGGGAACGATCCGGTCCGAGACGATGATCCACTATCTCGCCGCTCGCGGGATCTCCGTATCCGGCGGTTCGGCCTGCTCCGGCGGCAAAGCAAGCCATGTGCTCACCGCCATGGGGCTGGACCGGAAATCAATCCTGACCTCCATCCGGGTCAGCTTTTCCCAACGCAGCACCCGGCAAGACGTGGACGCCCTCGTCCAAACTGTGCGGGAGGGCATCGCGGCGCTGGCAACAGGCAAGCTATAGTCGGCCAGCACCGACGGGCAAGCCAGCCCGGCGGACGCTGAGGGAAAGGAAAAGTTTCGATCAAACCTGTTTAAAGGTTTGCGGATTCCAAAGGCGGCG
>CAZFHQ010000015.1:0-7786 GCA_964519325.1 uncultured Clostridium sp. | reverse complement strand
AAAGGAAAAGTTTCGATCAAACCTGTTTAAAGGTTTGCGGATTCCAAAGGCGGCGCCAAACGAACGTAATAAAGGAGAATTCCGATGAATGAAATGCTGTTGATCAAGCTGGGCGAAATCGTCCTAAAGGGGCTGAACCGGAAAAATTTCGAGGCCGTTTTACTGAAGACGATCCGATGGCGGCTGGCGGACGCCGGCAGCTTTGACGTGCGCATCGCCCAGTCTACGATTTATATCATTCCGCAAAACGGCGACGCCGATTTAGACGAGGCCGCCGAACGGGTCGGCAAAATTTTTGGCATCGTGGCGTATTCCCGCGCGGCGATGACGGAGAAAACGCTGGGGTCCATCCAGGCTGCGGCGGCGGAATATCTGGAGGACGAGCTGGCCGGCGCCAGCACCTTCAAGGTGGAAACAAAGCGCTCCGATAAAAAATTCCCCCTCAAATCGCCGGAAATCTCCATGGAGGTGGGCGGCTACCTGCTGGAAAAATTCCCCCATCTCACCGTTGACGTCCACCACCCGGACGTGACCGTCCATGTGGAGGTGCGAGACTTCGCGGCCTTTGTCCACGGCAGCCCGTTGCCCGGCGCAGGCGGTATTCCGGTGGGAACCGGCGGCCGGGCGGCCATCCTCATCAGCGGCGGGTTAGACAGCCCCGTGGCGGCGTGGATGATGGCCAAGCGGGGCGTGGAGCTGCTGGCGGTCCACTTTGCCAGCCCGCCCTACACCAGCCCCCGCGCCGAGGAGAAGGTCCGAAGGCTGCTGGAGCAGGTGAGCCAGTACAGTGGCCGGATGCGGCTGTTCACCGTCCGCTTCACCGAGATTCAGGAGCAGATCCGCGACAAGTGTCCGGAGGAGCTGTTCACCATTATCATGCGCCGGTTCATGATGCGCATTGCCGAGGGAATTGCCCGCAGGGAGGGCTGCGGCGCGTTGATTACCGGCGAGAGCTTGGGCCAGGTGGCCAGCCAGACCATGCAGGCCATCGCCTGCACCGACTGCGTTGCCCATATGCCCGTATTCCGTCCGCTTATCGGCATGGACAAAACGGAGATCGTCGACATTGCCCGCAAAATCGGCACCTTCGAGACGTCTATCGAGCCTTATGAGGACTGCTGCACCGTCTTTACGCCAAAGCACCCCCGCACCCGCCCGGACGAAAAATTTGTCCGCATCGCGGAGGAAGCCATGGAGGTGGACGCCCTGGTTGAGAAGTGCGTCAACGAGACTCATTATGTGAAGATCGGCTGCCGGAAGGACAGGGAATAAAGAAGCGGGAATGGGGAAACGTACATGCGGGGCTCCACAGAAAACGGATCGCAAAAGAGAGGGGACCTTTTATGAAAGCAGAAATCGTATCTGTCGGCACAGAGCTGCTGCTGGGCGACGTTGTCAACACCGACGCCGCCATTGTGGCGCGGGCGCTGACGACCATCGGCGTTTCCATGCTCCACGCCTGCACGGTGGGCGACAACCCCCAGCGGCTGGAGCGGACGCTCAGCGCCTGCCTGGAGCGGTGCGACCTGGTCATCACTACCGGCGGCCTTGGGCCAACGGAGGATGACCTGACCAAGGAAACCATCGCCAGGGTGGCGGGCAAGCCCCTGGTGGAGGACAAGGCCAGCCTGGAGCGGATCCGGGCCTATTTTCAGGGGAGAAGGTGCGGCGAGAACCAATATAAGCAGGCGCTGCTGCCCCAGGGCTGCCATGTGCTGCCCAACGACGTGGGTACCGCGCCGGGCTGCGTCTGCACTACCGCTGCGGGAAAGAGGATTGCCATGCTGCCAGGCCCGCCCTCTGAGCTTGAGCCCATGCTGGAGCGCTACCTGATCCCCTATCTGCGGGGGGACGACGACACGGTGATCTATTCCCGCAGCGTCCATGTTTTCGGCAAGGGCGAGGGCGCCGTGGCCCAGGAGCTGGGCGAGCTGGTCAACGGCGCAAACCCCACCGTGGCCACCTATGCCAAGGACGGGGAAATGTATGTCCGCGTGACGGCGAAGGCCGATTCCCAGGCGGCGGCACAGGCCCTCTGCCAGCCGGTGGTGGACAAGATCTGCGCTATTGTGGGCGACTGCGCTTACACCGCGGAGTATGGCTCCCTGGAGGAAACGGTGCTCCGCCTGTTACAAGGCCAGGGCAAGACCATCGCCACGGCGGAGTCCTGCACAGGCGGCCTGGTGGCCAAGCGCATCACCGACCTGCCCGGTTCCTCCGAGGTGTTTGAGATGGGCGCCGTCACCTATTCCAACCGGATCAAAACCATGCTGCTGGGCGTGCCGGAGGAACTGCTTGCCAAATACGGCGCGGTCAGCGAGCAGGTGGCCCGCGCCATGGCGGAGGGCGTGCGGCGCGCCGCCGGCAGCGACCTGGGTGTCGGCATTACCGGTGTGGCCGGGCCGGGCGGCGGCAGCGCGGAGAAACCGGTCGGGCTGGTGTATGTCGGCCTTGCTGACGGCGCCCGCACCTGGGTCAAGCGGCTGGAGCCTTCTCCCGTAGCCCGTTCCCGCGGGTTTTACCGCAATCGCGCGGCTTCCACCGCGCTGGACATGGCCCGACGATGTCTGGCCGGCCTGCCAATTTTATAAGCAAACAAACAGCCGTTCCCGGTATGGGGAGCGGTTTTTTTTGGGCGGATTCCCCCAAAATTTTACAGAGATTCTATAAAATGTCTGAAAAATGTCTGAAAAACCATTGATTTTTTAGGATAAATACAATATATTGAAAGAAGCCCCTCCCCGTTGGCAGCGGGTGTGGGAGAAGCTAGGAAAGAAGCGAAAGCGCCGGTCCTGCGGGGCCGGTTGAGGAAGAAACGATGGAACAAGAAAAGAAGAAACGCGGCAGCTTTACCGGGGGGATCGGCTTTGTGCTGGCCGCGGCGGGCAGCGCGGTGGGCCTGGGCAACCTGTGGCGGTTCCCTTACTTAGCGGCCCAATACGGCGGCGGCATTTTTATCCTGTGCTACATTATTATTGCGCTGACCTTTGGGTTTACCCTGTTGGCCACGGAGATCGCCATTGGGCGCAAAACAGGGCGCAGCCCCCTGACGGCATACCGGCAGGTACACCCCAAATTTGGTTTTATCGGGTTTTTGGCGGCCCTGGTGCCAATGATCATCCTGCCGTATTACTGCGTGATCGGTGGCTGGGTCATCAAGTATATGGTCAGCTTTGTCAGCGGCGGCGCCGCGGCTGCGGCGGGGGACGGCTTTTTCGGCGCCTTTATCGGCAGCACCTGGTCCCCGCTGCTGTATTTCGCCATTTACCTGGGGCTTACGGCGGCGGTCATTCTGCTGGGTGTGGACAAGGGCATTGAGAAGCTGAGCAAATTCCTGATGCCGGTGCTGCTGCTCCTCTGCGTGGGCATTTCCATTTATGTGCTAACCCTGCCCAACGCGATGGAGGGCCTCAAATATTATCTGCTGCCCGATGTGTCCAAGTTTTCCCTGACGACAATTTGCGCCGCCACCGGCCAGGCGTTTTTCTCCATGAGCATCGCCATGGGCATCATGGTGGCCTATGGCTCTTACACCAAGCCGGAGGTCAACCTGACCAAATCGGTGAACCAGATCGAGATCTTTGATACGGTGGTCGCCCTGCTGGCCGGCCTGATGGTGGTGCCGGCCGTCTATGTGTTCAGCGGCGAGGCGGGTACCCAGACCAGCGGCCCCGGCCTGATGTTCCAAACGCTGCCGGTGGTGTTCCACCAGATGCCGGGCGGCGTGATCGTCGGCGCGCTGTTCTTTATCATGGTGTTTTTCGCGGCGCTGACCAGCTCGATCTCGGTGATGGAGGCGATTGTCTCCTCTGCGATGGACAAGTTCCGGCTGGCCCGCTGGCAGGCCACCCTCATCGTGCTGGGGATCACGGCCGCTGTGGGGATCCCCATTTCACTGGGCAACGGCGTCTGGTCCAGCCTGCAGGTGTTCGGCATGGACCTGCTCACCTTCTTCGACTATTTGAGCAACAGCCTGCTCATGCCGATCGTGGCGCTGTGTACCTGTATTCTGATCGGCTGGGTGGTCAAGCCGGAGTACATTATCTCGGAGCTGACCCGCAACGGCGAGCGCCTTGTCCGGCGGACGATGTATCGTCTGGTGATCAAATATATCGCGCCGGTCCTGCTGGCGGTGATCCTGGTCTTTTATACGCTGGTACAGTTTGGCGTCCTCCAGATGTAGCCGGCACGCGGGAACAGGCCCGCGGAGTACAACAAAAAAGAACAAAAAAGCCTCGGTGCGCGCGCTGCGTACCGAGGCTTTTGCTTGGAGCGGAAGACGGGAATCGAACCCGCGTGTTCAGCTTGGGAAGCTGACATTCTGCCATTGAACTACTCCCGCGATTTCTTCTATTTTAACACAGGATGGAAAAAAACGCAAGGGGTATTCCCTGTCAAAGGAAAGGGGATTTCCCGACCGTTTCCTCAATTTCCCAAAATCCAGCAGAAATAAAACGGTTGTATTTCTTTTGTCACAAATCCGTTGCTTTTTTCTGGCAGAGGCAAGGTTCTGAACATTTTCAACAGAGTTATCAACAAAGGCAAGCCCTTTGGAGCGGGATTTTTGCCGGAATCCGTTGAAAACTTTCAAAACTTCCCTCAATTTGTTGACAATCTGAAACGAAAAGATTACAAAATTTTAACCGGCCGCGCCTGCAAATTTCCGCAAAGCCTTTTTGTGGGAACTGCATAAACCCGTGGGTTCGCGTCGGCGATATTTTTTCCGCCGCCCGCATGATTTTGCCTTTGGCGTCATATGGTTGGATACAGGGGGTGTCGTCGATGATCGTGATGACGATGAAAGCGAAAATCAAGTGGGTCCTGTTCGGCGTGTTGGCGGCGGCCAGCCTGGCGATCCTGGCGGCGGTGCTGTTCCGGGGCGTGCGGGGGGAGCGGTTTGCCGTGGCGGCAGACGTGCAGTACAGCCTGTCTGCCGGCGACGCGGAGGGCCGGATCGCCTTTTTACAGCAGTTTGGCTGGCAGGTGGAGGAGGAGCCGGTGTCCGTGGAGGAGATCGTCATCCCCACTGAATTCAGCGATGTGTACGAAGCCTACAACGCGCTGCAGCTGGAGCAGGGCCTGGACCTGAAGCGGTACGCGGGGAAAACCTGCAAGCGCTGGGTTTATCAGGTGCTGAATTATCCGCGGGACGGCCAGCAGGTGCTGGCGACGCTGCTCATCTATCACGGCAGCGTGATCGGCGGCGACATCAGCTCCGCTAATCTGAACGGCTTTATGACCGGCTTTTTCGGAGAGGAGGGGCTGGCGCAGGGCGGCGGCGCGGAGGCGGCAAAATCGCAAGCGGCGTCACAGCCGGAAAAGTCCGCTGAGGAAGCGGCCGCCATCCCGGAAGACGCCTATCCCACAGATTAGACCCAGGCGCGGCCGGATGCGGCGGCGCTTTTTCCTTTTCCGGCGGCGGAACCTGTGCTATACTATAAGCAGGACAGAAAACCGAAGGAAGGAGAACGGCGCATGGAACGGTTGGACAAGGTGCTGGCGTCGCAGAACGTGGGCAGCCGCAAGGAGATCGCGGCAATGGCAAAGCGGGGGCGGATCACCGTGAACGGCGTGGCGGTCAAAAAGGCGGACGGGAAAATCGACCCGGAGCGGGACCGGATCACGGTGGACGGGGCGCCGGTGGTGTTCCGGCGGCACGTCTATTACATGATGCACAAGCCGGGCGGTGTGCTGAGCGCGGCCAGGGACAGCCGGATGGAAACGGTGGTCGACCTGCTGCCGCCGGAGCTGGCGCGGCGGAAGCTGTTCCCCGCCGGCCGGCTGGACAGGGATACCGAGGGCTTGCTGATCCTCACCGACGACGGCGATTTCGCCCACCGGATGCTTTCCCCTAACAAGAAGATCGTGAAGGAGTATCACGCGGTGCTGGACAAGCCGGTTGGCCCGGCGGACGCCGAAGCCTTTGCGGCGGGGCTGGCGCTCTCTGATTTTACATGCCTGCCCGCCCGGTTAACGGTTTTGCGGGAGGGGGCGGCCCCGCTGGTTTCCATTGAGATCTGCGAGGGGAAATATCACCAGGTCAAGCGGATGTTCGCGGCGCGCGGCTGTGCGGTGACCTATTTGAAGCGGGTGCGGATCGGCGGGCTGCGGTTGGATCCAACGCTGCCGAAGGGCGGCGTCCGCCCGATGACCCAGGCGGAGCTGGATTTGATTTTTGCGCCTTGACTGTTGTTTGCCCCGCGGACGGGGCGTTTTTTTGCTTGCGGCGCAGGGCGCTGCCGTTCTTTTCCTGCGCGGGCGGCCCGCCTTTGGCACGCGGGGAAAGGGCGCCGCGGCCTTGCCGGAAGAAATCGCGGCGCGCGGCTGTGCGGTGACCTATTTGAAGCGGGTGCGGATCGGCGGGCTGCGGTTGGATCCAACGCTGCCGAAGGGCGGCGTCCGCCCGATGACCCAGGCGGAGCTGGATTTGATTTTTGCGCCTTGACTGTTGTTTGCCCCGCGGACGGGGCGTTTTTTTGCTTGCGGCGCAGGGCGCTGCCGTTCTTTTCCTGCGCGGGCGGCCCGCCTTTGGCACGCGGGGAAAGGGCGCCGCGGCCTTGCCGGAAGAAATCGCGGCGCGGGAAAATGTGAACTTTTTGTAAAATCAGGTCGTTTTTGCGGGAAATTTGAAAAAATGTTCTATTTCATATTGCAATAGTTACAAATTTTGGGTAGAATAAATAGCATACATGATAATGGAAAAGACAAAGTGAACAAAGTCTGAGAGCAATTCCCGTGTAATTTGTCTTTTCCCGCTTGGTGTCCACAGGACGCGAAATCTGACAAGAAGAGAGGGAGAATTATGTCAAATCGATTATTTCAGGGCGTGATTCATCAGATGCGGGACGCGATCGACCGCACCATTGGCGTGATTGATGAAACGTCCGTCATTATTGCCTGCAGTGAACTGGGCCGGATCGGGGAGGTGAACGAGAGCATTACCGCCGAAACGATGGCCTCTACCGGCACGTTTACCATTAACGGCTATACCTATAAATCCTTTGGCAACCGCCCCACGCCGGAATATGCGGTGTTTGTTTCCGGCAGCGACAGCGAGTCGGTCAAATACGCGAAGCTGCTGGCCATCTCCTTGGGCAGCATCAAGCAGTATTATGATGAAAAATATGACCGCAGCAACTTCATCAAAAATGTCATTTTAGACAATATCCTGCCCGGCGATATTTATCTGAAAGCGCGGGAGCTGCATTTCAACTCCGACGCCTCCCACGTCTGTATGCTGGTGAAGATCACCAACAAAACCGACGTTTCCGCTTATGACGTGATCCAAAACCTGTTCCCGGATAAAAACAAGGATTTTGTTATCAATATTAATGAAACGGACATTGCGCTGATCAAGGAGATCCGCAGCGACATCGAGCAGAAGGATCTGGACAAGCTGGCCAGCTCCATTGTGGACACGCTGACCAACGAGTTTTACACCCGCTGCATGGTGGGCATCGGCACCATTGTCACCGGCATCAAAGACCTGGCCCGTTCCTTTAAAGAGGCCCAGGTGGCAATGGAGGTTGGCAAGGTGTTCGACACCGAAAAGACCATAGTCAGCTATGATAACCTGGGCATCGCCCGCCTGATCTATCAGCTGCCCACCACCCTGTGCGAGATGTTCCTCAAGGAGGTGTTCAAGCGCGGCTCGATCGAATCCCTCGACCACGAGACACTGTTCACCATTCAGCGCTTCTTTGAGAATAACCTGAATGTGTCGGAAACCTCCCGCAAATTGTTTGTACACCGGAACACGCTGGTCTACCGTTTGGAGAAGATCAAG
>CAZFHQ010000014.1:0-15219 GCA_964519325.1 uncultured Clostridium sp. | reverse complement strand
CTTTCATCACTCCTAACGTGTTGCAAGCGGTGCGGCATGGCTTGTCCCGGCCATTCACGGGCAAACAATAAATCAAACCAAAAAAGAGCGCTATAGCTTCCCTCGACTACAGAACCCTCACTGCTTACGAGTTTAATTATATTGAGTTATGGCCAAAAAGTCAATGGCAAAAAACTATTTTGGCCGGCATTTTGGCTGATTCTTCTCAAAAAGTTGGAAAAAATCTCAAATTTGTTAGGATTTACTAAAAAAATTATGTGATTTTACGAAAATTACAGAAGATACCTAATAAAAAAACCGGAAAAAGTTTAAAGAGATTGTGAATGAACACAGAAGATTTTCGGGGGAAAGTGACAAACCACCTGGCGTTTTTCGTCAAAAGAGGGGAGATTTTGTTCCATGCTGCCGTCCGGTGGGATCGGGCGCGGCGTAAAACTTTCCCGCTCCTTCCCGTTTTTTATAAAAAATTCATGACTTCTGCTGGAAAATCCTTTATAATGATTGTATTGAGGAAATTGATATTGAGAAAACGCGATCCGCGGCCCGGCGCCAAAGCCGGACGTGAACAAAATAGGATTTGGAGGACGATAACCATGAGTATGGGGAAGGTTTTAATTGTAGACGACGATCAGAACATTTGCGAGCTGCTGCGGCTTTACATAGAAAAAGAGGGCTTTGACACCCGCATTGCCAACGACGGCAAGGCCGCGCTGGAGGCGTTTGAGGAGTATAATCCGGATCTGATCCTGCTGGACATTATGCTGCCGGAGCTGGACGGCTGGCAGGTCTGCCGGGAGATCCGGAAAAAATCCCAATGCCCGATCATTATGCTGACGGCCAAGAGCGAGGTGTTTGACAAGGTGCTGGGCCTGGAGCTGGGCGCCGACGATTATGTGGTCAAGCCCTTTGAGGCAAAGGAGATTGTGGCGCGGATCAAGGCGGTGCTCCGCCGCTCCGGCACCAACGAGGAGGACGAGGTCAAAGAGGTGCAGTACGATAAGCTGTCCATCAACCTGACCAACTATGAGCTGCGGGTCAACGGCGTGCAGGTGGACACGCCGCCAAAGGAGATGGAGCTGATTTATCACCTGGCCAGCAACCCCAACCGGGTGTTTTCCAGGGACGAGCTGCTGGACCAGGTGTGGGGGTTTGATTATTACGGCGATTCCCGCACGGTGGACGTCCACGTTAAGCGCCTGCGCGAAAAGCTGGAGGGCGTCTCTGACCAGTGGGAGCTGAAAACGGTCTGGGGCGTCGGCTACAAGTTTGATGTGAAAAACTAAAGACGCGACGCGGCAATACCATCATGGCAGGGGACAGCGCCCTGCCATTTGTGTGGGCGCCATATCCTGCGGCGAAAGCTGTATTATTAAGGAAAAGGAAGGGGCGATTGCGTGCAGAAAACGTTGTTTAAAAAATATTTGCGGATCACGTCCCTGATTATTCTCATCAGCTTTTTCTGTTTGGGAATGGTCATGACCGTGTTCATCTCCCGCTACTGGCATGTGGAGCAGCGCAACCTGCTGCAAAGCAACGCGGAGGGGGTAGCCAGCGTGGCGGCGCAAAGCCTGATTGATGAAACGGGCAACACCTTTACCATTGACGGCAAGCGGATGGAGGAGTTTGTCTCCGCTTTTTCCGAAAATATTGACGCCTGCATCCTGGTGACAGACCTGAACGGCGAGATCGTGATGGCCCACAACAGCATTTTGCTGCAAACCAGCGGGGAAGGGGAAACCGACGCGCTGGCGCGGTCGATCGTTACCGGGGTGGTGGAACATGGCGCCTATTATGAAACGACGGACCTGGACGGTTATTTCGCGGAGGAATACTGCGTGGCGGCGGTGCCAATCGTCGTTACCAGCGAATCCGGCGCGCAGATCACCATTGGAGCGGTGTTTGCCGCTTCCACCCAGGCGTTCCTCACCGGTTTCCGGGCAGAGATGGTCAAGATGTTTTTCCTGGCGGCTATTGCCGCCTTTATGGTGGCGTTCGGCATTGTGTGGCTTTTTTCCTATAAAATGACCAGGCCGCTGCGGGATATGAGCGAAGCCACCAAGAGCTTTGCCATGGGCGATTTTTCTGTGCGGGTGCCGGTGTATAGCGACGACGAGATCGGCGAGCTGGCCAAGTCGTTTAACCGGATGGCGGAAACGATGGCCAACAGCGAATCCATGAACCGGAATTTTATCGCCAATGTTTCTCATGAGCTGAAAACGCCGATGACCACCATCTCCGGCTTTATTGACGGCATCATCGACGGCACGATCCCGCCGGAAAAACAGAACTATTATCTGGGGATCGTTTCGCAGGAGGTCAAGCGGCTCTCCCGCCTGGTCAAGACGATGCTGGATCTCTCCCGCATCGACAGCGGCAAGATGGTGCTGCGCAGCGCCCGGTTTGACATCAGCAATACGATCTTTGTGGCGCTGCTATCCTTTGAATCCCAGATTGAGGAGAAGCGGATCGAAATCCGCGGCCTGGAGGATTCCCAGCCGCTGTTTGTGGACGGCGACCCGGATATGATCCACCAGGTGCTGTATAATCTGCTGGAAAACGCGGTAAAATTTACGAATGAGGGCGGCTATATTGAAATCCACTGTGTAGAAACGCCGGAGCGGGTCACGGTTTCCGTGCGCAACAGCGGGCCGGGTATCTCGCCGGATGACGTGAAGCTGATCTTCGACCGCTTTTATAAGACGGACAAATCGAGGAGCCAGGATAAAAACGGCATGGGCCTGGGGCTTTATATTGTAAAGACGATGGTGCAGCTCCACGGCGGCGAAATTCGTGCCGAAAGCGTGGAGAATGATTATACCCTGTTCGAGTTCTGGATCCCCAACAAGGGGGACAAGGGCGAAAAGAAGGATAAGAAAACAGTAAAAACCATCATCAAGGGCGGCAAGGCGGAAAAACCGGGTTCTGTCGAAGTGGTGGATCCGATCGTTCGGGTAGAGGGCGAGCCGGTGGAAATCCCGCCGGAAGCGAAGGAGATCGTGGACGTGACGGATTCTGTTGTGGAGGCGGAGCCAGACGCCGGGAATAAAAAGAGAGAGGGCAAAAAAGGAAAATGAGCAATTACCCACAGGACGGCGGAAGGCCGGAACAGAAAGAGGAAGCGCGGGCAGCGCAGCCGGTGCAGGAGCCGGCGCCCGCGGGCTGCCAGTGTCCATATGGGAAGCCGGCCCCCGCGCCAAACAAGGTTACCCGGGCGCTGGTGTACATTCTGGTGGGCTTTGCGGCGGCGTTTGTCATTGGCTTTGGCGGCTACGCGATCTTTTTGTCCGTGCAGCAGAATCTGGGCAGTTCCAGCGCCCAGCAGGAAGCCGGAGATGAGAGCGCGGCCCAGGAGGACAGCGGCGACAACGGCGTGGCGGACAACCCCGTCGGCAGCGGCACAGACGCCGGCTTTGGCGGCCTGACCCTGGCCAAACAGTCGGAAAAAACCCTCACAGCGGCGGAGGTCTATCAGGCGGTTGCGCCGTCTGTGGCCTGGGTCACGGCGGAGCTGGACGGGGAGACTGTCAGCGCGTCAGGTGTCGTGCTGACAGAGGACGGTTATGTGGTCACGGCGGCCCATGCCATCGGGTATACCCGCGGGGCGGCGGTGACCGTCGCCACCAGCGACGGGAAGACCCAGCCGGCAACGGTGGTGGGCTATGACGCCACCGCCGACATTGCCGTGCTGAAGGCCGACCGGGAGGATTTGACTCCCGCTGTGCTGGCGGACAGCGGCGATGCGGCCATAGGCGACGCCGTCTATACTGTCACTGCCGCCGAGGGCAGCGGCTATACCGGCGTGCTGACCCGTGGGATCCTCTCGGCCAAGGGGCGCGCCGTTGCCTATGACAGTGTGAGCGGCGCGTACCTGCAAACAGACGCTGTGGTGGGTGAGGAAGGCTCCGGCGGCGCGCTGGTAAATACGGCGGGCCAGGTCATTGGGATCACAGTCAGCGGCAGCTATTTGGGCGGCGCGGGCGAGAGCTACGCCATCCCGGTGGACCAGGTCCAGTCTGTCATCGAGGATCTGATTCGGCAGGGCTATGTTTCCGGCAAGGTCCGGCTGGGCATCAGCGGCTTTACCCTGACCGAGCAGGAGACGAAGGCTTACGGCGTGCCTTATGGCGTGCTGATCGTGGAGCTGGAGCCGGGCAGCTGCTTTGACGGCACCGACGTGCAGGCCGGCGACATCATTACCGCCATTGGCGGCAAGGCTGTGGAGGGCATGGAGGACGTTGGCGCTATTCTCAAGGGCTACGCAGCCGGAGACACGGTAGAGGTGGCGTTGTGCCGCGCGGCGGAAAACGGCGGCGAGAATACTGCCTTTACGGTGACGGTGACCCTGCTTTCCGACACGGGAGAAACGCAGCAGTAGCGGCACAGGCAGCCTGCGCAATGGCGGCGGGGCTGCCTTGCGCCATGCGGCCACACCAAACAGAAAAATACAGACAGGTTTTGTTTTTGAAAAAGTTTCCCTATCTTGGGAAACTTTTTTTCTTTTGCCGTTGATAGTTGAGGGGCGCGATCCCAACAAAGGAGGAAGGATCTTGGAAGAACGACAGGAAAAGGATCAGCAGGAAAAACTGCGCCAGGGCTTTGAGCAGCTTGCCTTTGGCAGCGTGACCGACGCGGTGCGGCTGCTGTTCGAGGAGGACATGACCAAGGCGGCGCTGGACGAGATGAACCTGTTCAACGTGGCGGAGATCAAGCGGCTCAAGGGCGGCGGCATGGAGATTAAGTTTGCCGACCGGCTCAAGGCGCTGCAATGCTTGGAGCAGCTGAGCCTGGCACAGGAGCACGGCGGCGCCGAATTTTATCAGGCGCTGGAGCGCAGCGCCGCAATGCTGAAGGATGCGGACGCATGAAGCTGGAGCAATTCTCAAAAAAGCAGCTTCAGGCGCTCACCTGGTGGTGCCGTGACAGCGGGGACGCGGATAAAACGGCTGTCATTTGCGACGGCGCGGTGCGCAGCGGGAAGACGCTCTGTATGGGGCTGTCCTTTGTTTCCTGGGCGTTCTACCGGTTCGACCGGCAGTCCTTTGCCTTTTGCGGCAAAACGATCCGCTCCTTAAAGCGGAACCTGATCGCCCCTCTTTTGCCCGTGCTCAGGCAGATCGGCTTTGGCTGCCGGATGCGCCTCTCAGAAAACTACATGGATGTGGTTTGCGGCGGCCGGTCCAACCGGTTTTACTTTTTCGGCGGCAAAGACGCCGGCTCCTCCGCGCTGATTCAGGGCATGACCCTGGCCGGCGTACTGTTTGACGAGGTGGCGCTGATGCCGCGGGAATTTGTGGAGCAGGCGCTGGCCCGCTGCTCGGTGGAGGGCTCCAAATTCTGGTTCAATTGCAATCCGGAAAGCCCCCAGCATTGGTTTTATCGGGAGTGGATCCTGGGCGCGGCGCAGAAAAACGCCCTGTATCTCCATTTCCGCATGGAGGACAACCCTTCGCTTTCGCCACAAATGCTGGCGCGTTACCGCTCCCTTTATGCCGGCGCGTTTTACCAGCGCTTTGTGGAGGGGCGGTGGGTATCGTCCCAGGGGCTGGTTTATCCCTTTATGACGCGGCACGACTACTGCGATGTGCCGGCGGGGCGGTGTTCCGATTACATCATTTCCTGCGATTACGGCACGGTCAATCCCGCCTCCTTCGGTCTGTGGGGCAAGCTGGACGGCATCTGGTATCGGTTAGAGGAGTACTATTATAATTCACGGCTGGACGGCGTGCAGCGGACGGATGAGGAGCATTACGAGGGATTGCGGCGGCTGGCTGGCGACAAGCCGGTCAGCAAGGTGATCGTGGACCCGTCGGCGGCGAGCTTTTTGGCGGTGATCCGCAGGCATGGGGAATTCGCGGCTGCGCCCGCTAAAAATGACGTGCTGGACGGGATCCGCCTGGTGGGCGTTGCCCTGAAGCGGGGAGACATCCGCATCTGCCGGAATTGCACAGATACGATCCGGGAGTTTAGCCTGTACCGCTGGCGGGATGATCTGAGCCGGGATGTGCCGGTCAAGGAGAACGACCACGCCATGGACGACATCCGCTACTTTGTGGCGACGGCCCTATACGGCGGGGACAGCGGCGGCTTTGCCGTTGCCGCGCCGCGGGGCGGGCAGCAGGGAGGGCGTTGATTCTGCTTGAGCGCGCGTGGCAAGCGAGTGCCTGCCGGCGCTTGCTGAACGACCCGCGCTTGCGGGCCAAGGAAGGAGAATGGAATGAAACTATGGAAACGAAACCAGGCGCCGCCGGAACCAGTGGCGGTGCAGGTGCAAACAGCCGGTGAAAGGCCGGCGTCCCAACCCCTGTCGTCGCTGCAGATGTGCAGGGGCAGCCAGGTGCAGGAACGACGGCTGTACCAGGCGCTGCGGGAGTCTGTTCCGGTGATCGACGCGGCCATTGGCAAGCTGGTGCGCCTGCTGGGGGATTTTACCGTATCGTGCGAGGATCAGGCGGCCCAGCAGGAGCTGCGATTCTTTTTGGAGCATGTGCGGGTCAACGGCGGCCAAACGGGCGTTACGGAATTTCTGGGCTGTTATTTTGCCCAGCTGCTCACCTATGGGACCGCGGTTGGAGAGATGGTGCTGACGCCCTCCGGCGAGGACATTGCCGCGCTGTATAACGCGGACCTGGACGATCTGGAGTTCCGGCGGGGCGCGTCGCCGTTGGATTGGAACATCTGCCGAAAGACGAACGACGGAGCGGCGGCGCCTGTGCCATATCCGGCGCTGCTGATGACCGCGGCGCTCAATCCGCCGCACGGCAGTGCCTGCGGCACCTCGCTGCTGCGGGGGCTGCCCTTTGTCAGCGAGATCCTGCTGAAAATTTATCACACCATCGGCGTGAACTGGGAACGGGTGGGCAACGTGCGGTTTGCCGTTACCTATAAGCCGACGGCGGATACGGTGGATCGGGCCAATGCCAGGGAACACGCCCAGCAAATGGCCAGGGAATGGAGCCGGGCCATGCAGCCGGGCAGCCAGGTCAGCGACTTTGTAGCAGTGGGCGATGTGAACGTCAGGGTCATCGGCGCGGATAACCAGATTTTGGACAGCGATGTGCCGGTGCGGCAAATGCTGGAGCAGATCGTGGCAAAGCTGGGGCTGCCGCCGTTTTTGCTGGGCTTTTCCTGGTCGTCCACCGAGCGGATGTCCAGCCAGCAGGCGGACATCCTCACCAGCGAGATGGACAGCTATCGCAGGATGCTGACGCCTGCCGTGCAGAAGATCTGCGCGACCTGGCTGATGCTCCATGGCTATGACAGCCGGGCTGCCGTAGAGTGGAGCGAGATCACCCTGCAGGATGCGGTAGACCTGGCGGAGGCCAGGCTGAAAAACGCGCAGGCCGCCCAAATCGAGCAGGCCCTTGCAAAGGAGGAATTACAATAGACGGAGCAATTTTAACGGAACGGACAACCGTGTCACCCAGGGAGCTTAAGAAGATCAACCGCTACACCCGCAGGTCCATGACGGCGGAGGAGCTGTATACCTTCACGGTGGTGCTGTGCGACAACGAGGTGGACCGGGATCATGAACGGTTCACGGTGGAGGCGCTGCGGACGCTTGCCGGGATGTTTCTGGGCAAAACGGGGATTTTCGATCACAGTGCCAAAGCGGAACATCAGGCGGCCCGCATTTACGATACTTATCTGGAGGAGGACATTGGACGCAGGACGGAGGACGGCGAAATTTACACTCGCCTTGTGGCAAAGGCTTATCTGCCGAAAAGCGAGAAAAACAGCCAGCTGATCCTGGAGATCGACAGCGGCATGAAAAAAGAGGTCAGCGTGGGATGCGCCATGGCCAAGCGGGTTTGTTCTATCTGCGGCACGGACAAAACGCAGCGCGCCTGCGGACACCAAAAGGGCAAATGCTACAGCGTTTCCGGTGTGGAAAAGCGCGCCCACGATATTCTCAGCGAACCGACAGACGCTTACGAGTGGTCCTTTGTGGCGGTGCCTGCCCAGCGGAAGGCCGGGGTCATCAAGCGGTTCGCGCCGGCCGGCGGCCAGGGAGCCGTCGACCTGCAAAAGCTCTTTGTTGCCGATGAGGCCGGCGAGTTTTTGTTGACTAAGGAAGCGGCCGCGCAGCTCAGGGAACACCTGGAGTATTTGGAGAAGCAGGCCCAGGCGGGCCTCCGCTACCGGGAAACCGTGGAGCAGGAGGTGCGGCGCCTGTGCCGTATGGTGCAGCCGGAAACGCCGGCGCCTGTGATGGAGCGTCTGACAAAGGACGCCGCCCTGGAGGATCTGGAAGCGCTGCGCAAGGCTTACCGCAAGCGGGCAGAGGCAATGCTGCCGCTGCGCCCGCAGCTTTGGCGGGAGCCGGAGACAAAGGCGCAGGAGCGGTCAAACGCAGAATTTAAGATTTAATATAGCAGGAGGGTAAACAATGGCATTTTATGAAACAATGAAACTGGAAAAAGGGATGTATGGCATCAGCGGCAAGAGCTTTACACAGGTGCTGGAGGAGCTGGACCCATCCCGCAATTACACAGGCACACCGCTTGCCGGGCTGGACGCTTATCAGCGGCAGCTCAAGCGGTTTGACATCAAGGTCGGCGGCGAGGACTGCGACACGGTAGAGCGCTTCTTCCAAACAAGCGAAAGCGCCGCGCTGTTCCCGGAGTTTATTACCCGCGCGGTGCAGCAGGGCATTGACCGGGCAAACAAGCTGTCCTCCATGGTGGCGACTGTCACCCGGATCGACGCGCCGGATTACCGTGCCATCACAGTGGCGGACCAGCTGGCCGACGGAGAAACTAAGCTGGCTGCTGCCGCCAACGAGGGCGAAGCGCTGCCCACCACAGTGATCCAGAACCAGTCGTCCCTTGTTACAATGCAAAAGTACGGCCGGCTGATCCAGTCCTCTTATGAGGCGCTGCGGTTCCACAAGCTGGACCTTTTCGCGGTGACGCTGCGCCAGATCGGCGCGGAGATCGCCCGCGCGCAGCTGACCCAGGCGGCCGCCGTGCTGCTGGAGGGCGACGGCAGCGGCAACGCCGCCGCAGTGACAGAGCTGACTGCCGCGCCGGATTACAGCGAGATGCTGAAGCTGTGGGGCAAGGTGGCCCCCTTTGAGCTGAATACGCTGGTGGCCTCTACCGCGACGATGCGGGATCTGCTCAACATCACAGAATTTAAGGATGCTGTAGCGGGCCTCAATTTCCAGGGCAGCGGCTGCCTCGGCACGCCAATGGGCGCTGAGCTGATCCATGTGCCGGACTTCACCGACGGCGTTGTGCTGGGCTTTGACAAAACCTGCGCCCTGGAAATGGTGCAGGCCGGCGACGTCCTGCTGGATTATGACAAGCTGATCGACCGCCAGATAGAGTGCGCTTCTGTCAGCGTGATCAGCGGCTTTGCGAAGATTTATCCGGATGCAGTCAGCGCGCTGCGCTATACAGTGAGCAATTCCTAAGGAGTGATTGGGTGAATATTGACGAGATTATGGAACGCTTTGCCGTTTTGGCAGGCCTCACGGCGGAGGAAGCCCGGCAGTGGCAGCCGCTGTGCGAGGATGCCCTTGTCCGTATTCAGTCACAATGCAGAGAGGATGTGGACCCGGCGGAGCAGAGCGGTGTGCTTTGCGCCGCCGTTTCCGCGTTGGCGTTTTATCAGTACGCCCTTTGCGGCAGTGTGACAGACGGCGGGGATTTTACCGCGGGCGATGTGAAGATCGCCAGAGGGACACAGGCGGCGGACTGCGCCAAAGCGCTGTGGCTGGAGGCAAAGGCGGCGGCCGCGCCGCTGCTGCGGGACCCCGGCTTTTATTTTGGAACGGCAGGGAGGCGCCATCATGAAGCGGAGTGAGCATGTAGCGCGGATGCTGGAGCGCTATGGCAATCCGGTGACCATTGTGCCAAAGAATGGCGCGCCCCTCCGGTGCCGGGCAATGATCCAGCCGCTGAGCCTGCACCGGATGCCGGATTCTGACGCCGTCGGCGTTGTGGGCGGCAACCGGGATGGGAACGGGATGCTGTATCTCGGACCGGCGTCCTGCCGGCTCGACCAGTTCCCCCGCGGGACAACGGTGCAGGAGGCGGGCGGCACGGTATACCGGGTGATCGACGCCAGGTGCATCTGTCTTGACGGCGCGCCGCTGTACGTCCACGCGATTTTACAGGAAACAGTAAAGGAGGAAGGGATTTGAAATCGGATCGAATGGAATTCCGTGGGTTCCGCTGGCCGCAGAACCCGACAAGCCTGACGATCGCCCATGAGCGGCGGATCCAGGAGCATACGCTGCCCTTTTGGGGCAGCCTGCTTCAGGACCTTGGCAAGCAAAAGCGTACGGTGACCGGCGAGGGCGTGCTCAAGGGCTGCCGTGCCGCAGAACAATTTCAGCGCCTGCGTGGATTTTGTGAGGACGGTAAGGCAGGCGTCCTGCGGATGCTGGGGCTGCCGCCCATGATGGCAAAGCTGGTGGAGCTGGAGCTGATCGGCAAATTCACGCCGGATAAAATCGGCTACCGCTTTACCTTTTGGGAGGACCCATGGGCTGCGTTGCCCGCCGATACCGAACCCGGCCTTTCCGGCGGCAGCTATACGGCGGCGCAGGGCGATAACCTGTGGCAGATCGCCAACAACTGCGATACAACGGCGGAGCTGCTGCTGGCGCTGAATCCCCAGGTGCAGTGGCCCGGCTGCCTGCCCGCGAATTGCCAGGTGGTTCTGCCATGAGGTATGAGGGCGTTACGGCAGCGGGCGAACGGTACGATTTGGGACAGCCGCTCTCGGCGCGGTTTGTGCAGGAGGAGGATTCGCCCGCCGACAGCTTTTCCGGGGTGTTCCCGTCTGCGGGCTTTCCGGCTTTTTTGCACTGCAATCTGTATGACGGGGACGGCACGCTGCGCTTTGGCGGCGTCGTGGATACGCAGGTCAGCTCTGTTGGGGCGGGCGGCGTCACCATGGAGCTGGCCGCCAGAAGCAAGGCCGCCCTTTTGCTGGACAACGAGGCAAAGCCCCAAACCTATCTGAACCCCTCCCTGGGAGAGCTGTTCCAAAACCACGGCGCTCCCTATGGGCTGCAAAAATTCCGGGGCAAAACCGCCCGCTACAACTGGACCTATGTCATCGGCAAGGGGGTCAGCGAGTGGGAGGTGTTCTGGGATTTCTGCCTGTACTGTATCGGTATTGCGCCCAAGGTCACGCCGGAGGGCGTGCTGGACGTCACCGGCACGGCGCCGGAGGGGACGCTGCGGTTTTCCAATACGGACGGCGTCCGCTATACCAGCGCGGCGCACCAGCGCTGCCCCCGGAAACGGCTCAGCCAGCTCTGGCTGCAAAAAAATCTGGGCGACGGCTACACCGGGAATTTGCAGGACCTTTCCGCCATGCGGCAGGGCGTGCAGCGCACGCGCTATGTGACGGCTGCCAACTGGCAGGGGCGGCGCACGCTGAAGGAGGCCCGCCGCCAAAGCGACGCCCTGGTGCTGGTTTGCCCGGAGCCGGTCAGCGGCGCGCTGGGGATGCAGGCTTCTCTCAGCGACCCGGCGCTGGGTGATTTTCAAAACTACTCTGTGGCGGGGCTGACCTACCTTCTGGACGGCCAGGGGGAACGCTGGCTGGTAACGCTGCGCACAGAGCTGGGATAGGAGTGAAAACAATGTGGAATACACAGGAAGGGATCGGGTTGTCCGCGGGCAGCGGACACCAGCTCGGCAAGGTAACAGGACAGGACGGCGCGGCCATTTTGGTGCAGGGCGACACGGCATACCAGGGCTTGCGCCTGGCGTCGCCTTACGGCATTACCTGGCTGCCGCCGGAAAACGCGGTAGCGGTGGTGCTTGCCACCGGCGTCGGCAACGGGCAGAATGATATTTGTGTCGGCACACGGCTGGACACGGCTGGGATCGAGCCGGGCGAGCTGCTGCTCCAGTCTGCCGGCGGCGCGGCCATTTATTTGAAGAACACAGGCGAGGTGGTCATTAACGGCCAGACCTTTGCGAAACAGGAGGGATAGGATTGGATACAGCGCTTTACAACGGCGATTTTTTATGCACAGCGGGAGGGATCCCGGTGGAGCTGACCGGGCAGGCGGCACTGCTGCAGCAGGCCGCCATCCGGCTGAAAGCACGGCGCGGCGCGTTCCCTTATGATCCCGGCCTGGGCAGCCGCCTGTCTGCTTTGGAGCCGGGTACGGTCACGCTGGAGACAGCGCTCGCCTGCATTGAGGAGGCGCTGGAGGGCAGCGGGCTGGAGGCGGTTTCCACCGTTGTCTCAGAGGAAGGCGTCACGGTGGAGATCGCTACAGCTTACGGCAACGGCTCCATCGTTATTTAGAAAGGGGGAACCACATGGAACAACAAACCTATGAGCAGATTTTAGAGCGGATGGAAGCGGCCTTTTCGGAGCGGGCCGGCTTTTTGCCGGACAGCGCCTCCGACCTGGGCATCCGGCTGCGGGTGCTGGCGGGGGAGATCTTCAATTTGCGCAGCGGCATGGACTGGCTGAAGCGGCAGGTGTTTCCGCAAACGGCCGGCGGGGAATTCCTGGAGCTCCACGCGGGGCAAAAGGGCCTTTCCCGGCAGGGCGCTGCCCTGGCCAGCGGCACGCTGACCTTCAGCAGGCAGAGCGCTTTGACCTATCCGCTGACCATCCCGCTGGGGACGATCTGCACCCTGGAAGGGGACGAGGCGATCCGTTATGTCACCACACAGGCCGCCGAGCTGGACGCGGGCGCGCTTTCGGTAACAGTGCCGGCCGCGGCGGAGCAGGGCGGCGTTCAGGCCAACGCCGCGGCGGGGACCGTCACCCGGATGGTAACGCCGCCGGTGGGCATTGAGGCAGTGACCAACGAGTCGCCGTTCACAGGCGGCGCGGACGCGGAAACGGACGACCAGCTTCGGGCGCGGCTGCTCCAGCTTTTGCGGAATCAAAGCAACGGCGCCAACCGGGCGTTTTTCACCAATTTCGCCATGGGCTACGACGGGGTTTATTCCGCGAACACCGTTGCCGCTGCCGATGCAGCCGGCACAGTGCAGGTGTATGTTTGCGGGCAGGACGGCGGTGTGCCGGACGAGCTGCTGGCCGAGATCCAGGCTGGCCTTAACGCGGTCAAGGAGATCAATGTGACCGCCACGGTGGCAAACGCCGAGGAGGTCGCGGCGGATTTTGCCTGCCGCTTACAGCCGGCGGACCCTTATCAGCTGTCAGACATCACTGCGGCGTGTGAGGCTATTGTGCGGGCTTATGCCGGCGCGCTGCAAATTGGGGAGCCGTTTGTGGTGGCCCAGGCAATCCAGCGGATGATGGCGGCCGGACTGATCGAAAACTATCAGCTTTATTCCTACACGGCAGACGTTTCACCGGAGCCGCATCAGCGGGCGGTGCTGGGTACGCTGCTGCTGACGCAGATGACATAAGGGGGCGGCGCGATGGAATCCTATGATGTGCTTGCGGTCATGCGCAGCCGCCTTGCCGCCACCGGCCTTTACACGGCAGATGGCACGACGCTGGTCGACTCAGAGCTGTCCGCTTATGCGGCCGGGTTCCAGCTGGTGCTGGACGATTACACGGAGCTGGCGCGGGAGGCCATGGTGCAGACGGCGGAGACTTATGGCATCACCCTGCGGGAGGCGGTGCTGGGGCTGGCGCTGCCCCACCTGACGATGGAAACCCGCCGGGAGCTGCTGCTGGCACGCCTGGCGGTGGGCTGCAATGACTGTAACGTGGAGGCGGTGGAGCGGGCGCTGCAAAGCGTGGGCGTCACGGCGGAAATTACCGAACAGCCGGAGGAGGGCGCCATCACAGTGACGGTGACAGGCGCTTCTCAGGTGCAGCCCCGCACCCAGGCGGCCCTGAAAGAACGGATGGCGCTGTTTTTGCCGGCGCATTTGCTGGTGAATTACGATTTCAGCCAGGTGCCTAATTTTACATAACGGCAATATCAAATCAACATCAAATGGCAGCCGCCTGGTCTGAATCGGATCGGGCGGCTGCTTTTGCGTGGGGACGGCGGCGGGATGGTATAAACAGGCGGAGGGGAGAAACAATAGTTGACGGCGGCGCTGTTCTGTATTATGATAGAGGGAACTGATCGAAGAATGCGGAATTTTGCGGGAGGTGGTTTTGTGGCAAAAATGGAACTCCATGAGAATCAAACTGCGGCGGAACGCGCGCTGCTTGTCTCAGTGGACACAGGGGAGTTTGACGCGGAGGCGTCCCTTGCGGAGCTGTATGAGCTGGTGCGCAGCGCTGGCGCGGCGCCCTTTGGCTCCATGCTGCAAAAGCGCCCCGCGCCGGACACGGCCACCTGCGTCGGATCGGGTATGATCGAGGAGATTCGCGATTTCTGTCAGGCAAACGACATCGACCTGCTGGTGTTTGACCGGGAGCTGTCTCCCACACAGATCCGCAACATCGAGCGGATCACCGACGTGCATACTGTGGACCGCACCATGCTCATCCTCGATATTTTCGCCTCCCGCGCCATCACCAGGGAGGGCAAGCTGCAGGTGGAGCTGGCCCAGCTCAAATATATGCTGCCCCGCCTTACCGGCAAGGGCGTAGCCCTCTCCCGTCTGGGCGGCGGCATTGGCACCCGCGGCCCCGGCGAGACAAAGCTGGAGACAGACCGGCGGCACATCAGCCGGCGGATCCAATCGCTGAAGGAGCAGCTTGCGCAGGTGGAAAAGCACCGGGAGCTGATCCACAGGCGGCGGCAGAAGGAGGGGGTCGTCACGGTGGCGCTGGTGGGCTACACCAACGTGGGCAAAAGCACCCTGATGAACTATCTGACCCAGGCCGGCGTGCTGGCGGAAAATATGCTGTTTGCCACGCTGGACCCAACGGCCCGTTCCCTCCGATTGCCCAACGGCAAAACGGTCATGCTCATCGACACGGTCGGCCTGGTGCGGCGGCTGCCCCACCATCTGGTAGAGGCGTTCCGTTCTACGCTGGAGCAGGCGGCCGGGGCGGACGTCATTTTGAATATCTGCGACGCCTCCAGCCAGGAAGCCCCCGTCCATTTAAAGGTGACAAGGGAGCTGCTGGAGAGCCTTGGCTGCCAGGGAAAGCCGATCCTCAACGTGCTGAACAAGTGCGACCTGGTGCCGGGGCTGGCCGATACGATGCTCATTGGCAACTGTGTGCGCATCAGCGCCGCGACCGGCGAGGGCGTGGCCGATCTGCTCCAGGCGATCGAGGACAACCTGCCCCGGAAGAATGTGAGGATTACCGCGCTGCTGCCCTTTTCCAAAAGCGGGCTGGCGGCGGAGATCC
>CAZFHQ010000013.1:0-16390 GCA_964519325.1 uncultured Clostridium sp. | reverse complement strand
CAGTTGGTTAGAACGCCAGCCTGTCACGCTGGAGGTCGACGGTTCGAGCCCGTTCTAGGTCGCCAGATGCTGCTATGGCTCAGTAGGCAGAGCACGTCCTTGGTAAGGACGAGGTCACCAGTTCGAATCTGGTTAGCAGCTCCAAAACAAACCGCATGGATACGCCGTTTCCTGGTGATCCACGCGGTTTTTTCTTAATCCATAACCCCACAAAGGAAAGAGGCAGCCCCAGAAGGGCCGCCTCTTTTTTTGATTAGCGCGGGCTACAGGTTGGTATTGCGCAGCCCATCAATAATGTTCTCATTCTTTACTTTTCCGGCCGCGTAAAGCACCGTGACCATCACGATCGCAAAAATTGCCGCAATGCCAATGACGACCTGCGCCCACGGCACTGTGAACGGCACGTCAAAGCCTGCCTTCATCGCCCAATACATCAGCCCCATCACGGCAAAGCTGATCGGCAGGCCCCACAGCAGCGACTTGACGCCGTAGAGCAAGCTCTCGAAGAACAGCATTTTATGAAAGCCGCGGGGCGTCATGCCAACAGATTTCAGCATGGCAAATTCCTGCTTGCGGAGGATGATGCTGGTGGAGATGGTGTTGAAAATATTGGCGATGCCGATTGCTGAGATCAGCGCGATAAACACATTGCAGAACGTGTTGATCAAAAACAGCAGCTGCTCGATCACCAACTTTGTTGAGGTGATGTCAAAGCAGTTGTAAAAAACGCCCTGGTTATACGCAGGGTCGTAGTTCAGCTCCTCCACCGCGTCGGCCACAGCGCCTGGGTCGCTGGCCGTGAGATACATGGTCGGCATTGCCATGGCGCTGTCCTCCTGCTGCGAATCATCCGGATCATGGCTCAGGCCCAGGCAATATTCCCGGTAAACCTTCTCCGAGATGATCGCGTAAACGCTGTCGTATCCCTCAGAGGCCCTGGTGCTGACGCCGGTCACCGTTTCACCGGTCACAGCCTCCAGCCGGATCGCCGCGTTCTGGATCGTTTCATCCAGAGTATCATAATAGCAATAATCCAGCGCATCGCCTGCCTTCAGGTCATAAACCGAATAGCTGGTGTAGTTCTGCCCGTTCTGCCAGGTCATGTCGTTGATGAGGATGGCGGAGGGGCGCTCTGTGTCCTGCATGGCGTCATAGTCGGCGCCCACCAGCTCGCAGTATGCCCGCAAGGTTTCGTCATCCACCGCCAGGAACTCCATGGTTGCCGACCACTGCGCCGGATCCTGCACATCCTTGACCTGCATCATTCTTTCGGTGTAGTGTGGGTCGCCCAGCTTTGTGTTCGCCGTCCACCGGTAGATGGAGACAAAGTCCTCCACGCCGTCTATCCCGCGGATGGCCTCGATTGCCGCCGCCAGGCTCGCCTGCCGGTTTTCCTCAGAAACGTCGGGATCACTGCTGGTGACAGGGAACACCTCCACGTCATCGCTTATGTCGTCGTTCGCTATGTTGACAGAGATGGTGAGGTAGTGGGTAAAGCTGCCGGCGCCGAGGAACAGCACCAGCGAGATCACAAAGGAAGAGATGGCGATGCGGTACCGCTTTTTATTCCGCTTCATGTTCTTCACGGCAAGCTCGCCCTCAAAGCCAAAAATCCTGCGTGTCAGCCGAGAGGTCTTGACCGATCTCGGCGTCAGCTTGATGTCCCTGGTCTGGCGGATGGCCTCCATCGGCGTGATACGGCTGGCCCGTTTGGCTGGGATCCAGGCGGAAACAAAGACCGTAATGGCGGACATCCCCACCGCAAGGAGCAGCGCCCACGGGGAAACCGTGACCCGCAGAACTACCGTGCCGGTCAACAGCGTGGCGCTCATCAGCGAGGCGATCGTCGGGTTTACCGCCGCGAACACGCCCCATAGCCCCAGCAGGCCGCCCGCGATCCCCAGCGGGACGGCAACCAGCAGGATGAGGAACGCCTCGAACAAAACGGAACGCAGCTTCTGCCGCCTGGTGGCGCCAACGCTGGCCAACAGGCCGAAGTTGACGCTCCGCTCCGAAACAGAAATGGCAAAGGCGTTGTAGATCAGCGCGATGGAGCCGATGAAAATGATGGCAAACAGGATGCCGACCAGAATGTATAGCGAATTCAGAAAGGCTCCGCCGGAATTCACCCCGTTGTAAAAGAGCAGGTTGGCATGCTCGGAGGCGCTCTCAGCGCCCAGCTTTGTTTGCATCGTTTCCGCCCACGCGTAAATGGAACGGTCCACCTGCTTCACTTTGACATAGGCGTTCAGGGTCCCGTCCCCCAGCGCGTCCAGGTCCAGCCCTGTAATCGCTGTGTAGTAAGAGAGCCAGGTTGGCTCCAAGGGTAATACTTCCGCAAAACCGACGACCGTATAGGTCTTCTTTCCCGTTTCCACAAAGGTCTCTCCGCTGCCGACGTAAGCATAGCCGCTGTTCACCAGGTAGCTTTCCTCTGTGCCGGAGAACCACCGCTCGCCCAAGGTGAGGGTGACTGTGTCCCCAATGTGATAATAATCGCCGTCCTTATTCCGCAGGTTCTGAGAAACGATGATCTCGGCGCTGTTCTCCGGCAGCCGGCCCTCCGTCACATGAATCCCGGCGTCCTCCATCCTCTGTGGAGAGACGGCCTCCACCTTGAGAAAATGCTTGGAACCAAACTGGCTGGGAAGCTGAGCAAGGCCCACCTCCTGCGCGGCATAAAAGCTGGCGGTGTTGTCGTCCGCCGCCAGGGTTTTCAGCGCTTCGCCGGAAACGCCACCAAAGATCACATGGTAATCGCCCTCCTCCGCAATGATAGCTCGCTCCATAAAACTGAGGAAGGAGCCGCTGAGGGACGCGACCGCCGTAAACATGGCCACCGAAATAATGACGCCGATGATGGTGACGATGGTGCGGCGTTTGTTCAGCAGCATCTGCCGCAGCGTGATCTTGCACATGATCTTCATTTCCGCAGCACCTCATCTCTGGCAATGCGGCCGTCCTCAATGGCGATCACCCGGTCTGCCTGCAGGGCGATGTCCTCGTCGTGGGTAATGACCATCAGCGTCTGCTTATATTTTTCGTTGGACTGCTTGAGCAGCGCCATAATCTCATGGCTGTTCCGGCTGTCCAGGTTGCCGGTTGGCTCATCGGCCAGCAGAATGGCCGGCGCGTTGATCAGCGCCCGCCCAATGGAGACCCGCTGCTGCTGGCCGCCGGAGAGCTGGTTGGGCAGGTGCTTGGTGCGGCCCTGCATGTTCAGCATGGAGATCATCTCATTGAGCCGCGCCTTGTCCACCTTCCTGCCGTCCAACAGCATGGGCAGGGCAATGTTTTCCGTCACGTTGAGCACCGGGATCAGATTGTAGAACTGATACACCAGCCCCACATGGCGCCGCCGGAAAATGGCAAGCTGCTCCTCATTTTGTGAGAAAACATCCACCTGATCTAAAAACACCCTGCCTGAGGTCGGCGTATCGACGCCGCCCAAAATGTGCAGCAGCGTGGATTTGCCGGAGCCGGACGGCCCGATGATTGCCACAAACTCGCCTTTTTCCACCGTAAAGGAGATGTTGTCCAGCGCGCGGACCATGTTGTCCCCTCTCCCGTAGGTTTTGCATAGCTTTTCAACTCGCAGAATTTCCATACGATCTTCCCTCTCATTCATTGGTATGTGTTGATTCTATCAGGCTATCATGACATTTCGGTGACTTTTTCATAACAAAAACGTCACTTGGCGCCAAACAGAAAAAGGGAACCGGCTGGTTCCCTCCGCTCACACTGTACCTTTATAAAACCGGATGGTAAACTGGGTGCCGCCCTGTCTCCGGTTGCCGACCTTGATCGTGCCGTTCTGCCGGCTGATGATCATCCGGCTCAGGGCAAGCCCAATGCCAAAGCTGCCGCTGTCGGCGTTTTTGCCCCGGTAAAAGCGCTCAAAGACATGGGGCAAGTCCGCCGGGTCGATCCCCGTGCCGTCGTCCTGGATCACAAGCTCAGTAAACAGGGCGTTCTCCGTCACCTGGATAGTCATGACCCCGTTTTCTTCCATATGCTCCATGCAGTTCTTCAGAATATTGCCCAGGGCTTCCACCGTCCACATCGCGTCGCCGCAAAAAGCCGCCTCCCGGTCGCCGCAGATCCGCAGCGTCTGCCCCCGCAGCTCCATGGGGATGGCGACCAGCTCCGCAGCCTCTGCCAGCACCTGGCGCACCGGCACCTGCTCCGATTGGAACTCCGCTGTCCCCGCGTCCAGCTTGGAGATTTTCAGCAGGACAGAAATCAGCGAATCCATGCGGTGCAGCAGCATCGTCAGCTCGCGCAGCAAAGCCTGGCGGCGGTCCGGCGGGCATTCCTCCCAGGAGAGCAGAGACAACGCCAGGCTCATCGAGGTCAGCGGTGTGCGGAGCTGGTGAGAAATATCCGCGATGGAATCCGCCAGAAACACCTTGTCCTTTTTCAGGGCGTCCGCCTGCTCCCGCAGCCGTATGGTCATCTTGTAGATCTCGCTCTTGAGAACCCGCAGCTCCCCTTCCTCGTTGCCAAAATCCATCAGGGCGCCGTCGTCGTGCAGCACCTGGTCCAGATACTCGATCAGCTTTTCGATCTCCCTGTGGCGCTTTCCGCTCCAGACCGCCGCCGTCACCAGCAGCGCCGCCGCCGTGACGGACGCAACAATGCCGGCGCCGACGCCAAAGAAAAAGCTGACCCCGGCGCCGGCAGCCGCCAGCGCGGCCATCACGCCAAAAGCGAGCCGGTCGGCGGGATTCGCCAGAAAGCCCATGTCAGTCACCCACCTTGTAGCCGATGCCCCGCACCGTGCGGATGATGGTGGCGTTCTGCGGATCGTCCTCGATCTTTTCCCGCAGGCGCTTAATATATACCGTCAGGGTATTGTCGTTGACGAACTCGCCGGCAATGTCCCAAATGCTCTCTAACAGCTTGCTGCGGGACAGCACCATGCCCCGATTGTTCAAAAACACCAGCAGCAGCCGGTATTCCAGCGCGGAGAGGTACACCTCCGCCCCGTTTTTATGGACCGTTCCCTTAATGGAATCTACCCGCAGGTTCCCGATCTCAAACACGGCCTGAGCCCGGCCGGTACGCCGCAGCACGCTTTTAATGCGGGAGACGATCTCCAGCGGGCGGAAGGGCTTGATGATATAGTCGTCCGCACCCATATCCAACCCCGTGACCACACTCATTTCATCATCGGTTGCGGTAAGGAAAATCACCGGCAGATCCTGCTGCTCCTTGAGCGCCCGACACACAGAAAAGCCGTTGCCGTCCGCCAGAGAAATGTCCAGCAGCGCCAAATCGAACTCCTGCCCCTTCGCCGCCGCCAAAGCGTCCCTTTGGCCGCCGGCAGAGGTCACCGCAAAGCCCTCCTGCTCCAAAATGCAGGACAGGTTCCGCACGATCCCCGGGTCGTCCTCGACCAGTAAAATTTTATGCATATCTTCTCACCTCTGTTGACTTCATCTTACCACAAGTCACAGCTGTCCGCAATCCATGTGACAATTTGCTTATTTTTGGAAGCAGTAATGGCCTGTGGAGGACCGCTCCGGCACAAACGCGTAGCCGTCCCAGTCAAAGCCCTTGAGCTGCTCCGGTTCCGTCAGCCGCTCCCGCACCATCCAGCGAGCCATCTGCCCGCGGGCCATTTTCGCGGCGGTGGCAATGGTGGTCAGCCTGCCGTTTCGCCAGGTGACAAAATCGCAGGTGATAAACCGGTCGCCAGGCCGCAGGTAAGGCTCCACCGCCTTGGCATATTCCCGTGACGCCAGATTGATCACCGGCTGCCCCGCCGCAAACAGGCTGCGGTACAGCTTATCGCCCCAGAACCGGTACAAGCTCTGCCCGCCAAACTTCAGCTTGCAGCCCATTTCCAGCCGGTAGGGCTGGATGCCGTCACAGGGGCGGACCAGGCCGTAAAAGCCGCTGAGAATACGCAGGTGGTCGTTGGCAAAGGCCACGTCCTCGCTCGTAAAATCCGCCGCGCCCAAATTGGTGAAGGCCAGCCCCGCATAGCTAAACAGCGCGGGCGTACCCGGCTTGTCCCAGTCAAAATCCTGGAAATCACAGGCGGCACGCATGGCAAGCTGGGGATTTATTTTGAACGCGCTCTCCAGTTCCCAGGGGGCAAGCTGGCGGAGCCGCTCCCACAGCCGGACGGTTTCCGCGGGAAACTGGGGCTTTGTCAGCGCAAGCCCTGGCGGGAAAGGGCAATCTGTGCGTATCGTTTTGGCCGGTGATAAAATCGCGATCATTGCGGCGCCTCCTCTGGCTCTCTATTTGTTTCATTATAGTGTATTTTGTAAAAAACCGCAATGAAAAGTCCCGGCTGCTTTCTTGCGAAAAACAACCGGGAGAATGGAGTTATTACTTCTGCTTTTCCCCATCCGATGAAACATCCTTGGCGTCGACCTCCGGAATATCCGGCGCCCGCCGCCTGAGAAACCGTTTGGCTTTGTGGTCCGCAGCCCACAGAATGATGTTGGACACACCATGCAGAATAAGAAAGATACCTACCGCGATGCTGATCGTTACAGTGGAAATCACCGGATTAACAAAGGACATAATCCCAATGACTACCGCTACGATCCCCAGGGCCAGCACCAGCCCCCATTCCTTGTCCCCCATGCGTTTGGCATCCATCGACTGGAGGATCCGCTCGATCCCCATAACGATGATCCACATACCCAACAGATAGGGCAGCGCCGACGCTGTGAATAAATTGTTGCAAAGGAGGAAAAACGCCAGGATCGTTGTCGCTAAACCATCCAGCAGATACCAGCCGCTTCCTGGGATCCGCCAGCCGATCTGGAAATACATGGCAATGGAGCACAGCCCCTCAAACAGCATCGACGCGCCGATGACCCATGCCAGGGAGAGCAATGTCGCCCCCGGCCTGCAAATTGCCACAACGCCGCCGGCAATCAGGCCAATGCTTGCGATCAGCCACAGCCAGTGTAAAGCTTTACGCATTTTTACCACCCTTTCCTTGCATCCTTTCTTATTCTTTTTTTATTGTAGCCTGCCGCGGCAAGAAAAGGCAATATACAATCTTGGCCTGCTGTCCTGTTTTTAGACAAATCCCAGCCTTTGTCCAGCACGGCCCCTTTGCACGCAAAACGCCCCGGCCAAGCCTTGCCAGGCCAGCCGGGACGCAGCTATACGCGATATTCTGGCGCAGAGGGATGGTTATTCCTGTTCCGCGTTTGCTTTTGCTTCTTCAATCACCTTTTGGGCAACCTGCGCCGGCGCCTCCTCATAGCGGACAAACTCAAAGGTAAAGCTGCCCCTGCCATGGGTGGTCTGGCGGATAAAGGTGGAGAAGTCGGACATCTCTGCCATTGGCACCTCGCCGGAAATCTCCTGCTGGTTGTCAGCGGCAGGCTCCATCCCCAGGATCCGGCCGCGGCGCTTGTTGACCTCGCCCATGATGTCGCCCATATTCTCATCGGGAACCAGGGCCTTCAGCAGGCCGATGGGCTCCAGCAGCGTTGGGGCAGCCTGCGGGATCCCTGCCTTATACGCGGCGGCGGCGGCCATTTTGAAGGCCATTTCAGAGGAGTCTACCGGATGGTAGGAGCCATCATACAGCGTTGCCTTGATGCCCACCATCGGGTAGCCTGCCAGCACACCCTTCTGGATGCAGTCGCGCAGGCCCTTTTCCACCGCAGGGAAGAAGCCCTTCGGCACAGAACCGCCGACGACCCGCTCGCCAAACTCCAGTGTCTCGCAGTCACATGGCTCAAACTCGATCCACACATCGCCAAACTGGCCGTGGCCGCCGGTCTGCTTTTTATGCCGGCCCTGTACCTGCACCTTTTTGCGGATCGTCTCACGGTACGGCACCTTTGCCGGCGCCAGTGTGACTTCGACGCCGAACTTATTCTTCAGCTTGGAAACAATAACGTCCAAGTGCTGCTCGCCCAAGCCGGAGAGTACCATCTGATGCGTCTCCACGTTCGTCTCGAACTTGATGGTCGGGTCTTCCTCTACCAGGCGGAGGATACCCTGGGCAATCTTATCTTCATCGCCCTTGTTCTTCGGCACAATCGCCATCGACAGCGCTACGTTGGGATACTCCACGCCGTCCAGCGTTACCTTACGGGTCGGCGCGCACAGGGTGTCGCCGGTCTTTACATCCGCCAGCTTTGGCACGGCGCCAATATCGCCTGCGCCGATATAATCCACGTCCTCCTGCTTTTTGCCGCGCATTACCGTCACCTTGCTGATCCGCACGTTCTCGCCGGTGCGCATATCCACCAGCGCAGTCTCAGGGGACAGCTTGCCGGAAACGACCTTTATGTAAGAGATCTTGCCGATGAACGGGTCCACAATCGTCTTGAACACGATCGCCGCGGCCGCGCCGTCCTCGTTGCAGGCCAGCTCTGCCGGCTCGCCGTTCACATCAACGCCCAGCTCGTCGCCCTTGTCGGCAGCGGTTGGCGCCAGCCAAATCAGGCCGTTGAGCAGCTCGTCAATCCCGTCGGTGCTCAGGGCGTCGCCGCAGAATACCGGGCTGACCTTGCCTTCCCGCACACCGTTGTGGATGCCCATGATGACCTCTGCCGGGGTGAAGCTCTCACCTGAGAAATATTTCTCAAACAGGTCGTCGTCTGTCTCCGCCACAGCCTCATAGATCGCGGTGCGCAGGCCCTCCAGACGGTCGCCCATGTCCGGCATGGGAACCTCCACGGCCTTATGGTTCTCATATTGATATGCCTTGTACTCCAGCAGGTTCACATAGCAGCTCACCTTGCCGCCCTCCAGGAAC
The DNA here is from genome assembly GCA_964519325.1 of uncultured Clostridium sp. Taxonomy (GTDB): domain Bacteria; phylum Bacillota; class Clostridia; order Oscillospirales; family Acutalibacteraceae; genus UMGS1071. The sequence goes on along the minus strand of CAZFHQ010000013.1, from coordinate 7,644 downwards.
GGCACCACCACCGGACAGACGGACGGGCCAAAGCTGGCCTTCAGGTCCTCGAATACCTTGTAAAAGTCGGCGCTCTCATCGCACAGGCCGTTGACAAAGAAAACCTTCGGCAGACCGCGCTTGTTGGCAGCCTTCACAGCCTTTTCGGTACCGACGGCGACGCCGCTCTTGCCGGAAACAGCGATCAGCACGGAATCCGCTGCACGGACCGCCTCGCAGACGCCGCCCTCAAAGTCAAACAGGCCAGGCGCGTCGATCAGGTTGATCTTGTAATTCTTCCACTCTACCGGCGCTACCGCGGCGGTAACAGAGGTCTGACGCTTGATCTCCTCCGGGTCAAAATCACAGACAGTGTTGCCGTCGCTGACCTTGCCCAGCCGGTCAGAGGCGCCTGTGAGATACAGCATCGCTTCTGTCAGCGTGGTTTTCCCCGCGCCGCTGTGGCCGGCGATCGCTATATTTATAATGTTCTTTGCCTGATATTGTTTCATTCTGATTTAAACTCCCTTCGAGCGATAATTTGAGGCTTCCTTTTGTGCAATGCCACGATTTTTACCTCTATAAACACACTTTATTATATCTCATTTTGACATAGTTTACAAGGAAAATCGGAGAAGCAAATGATTTTTCCACACAATACCTAATCCCCAAATCAAATTTATGGCGATATAAACCAAAAAGCCCTGCGCCAATTTGTCAAAATTTCTCGGTTCTCCCTGGTTTTTCCGGCGCCTGCCGCATCGGAGAGCGCCTGCTATCGCCGACAATTGAAAAAAACATTGACAAAACATTAACAATCCGTTATAGTATGGTTTGGATTGAAGGGCCATCTTAAAGCTGAGGAGGAAAAACAAACACAGTATGAGAGGTTTAGACACCCCTGTGCGGGAAATGCGGCGAAAGGTCTTTGAGGAGGTCGTGCGGATCGCCTTCCATTCCACGCCGGAAACGCTGATTAACGATATCGAGTCGGTGCCGTATAAGCTGATCACGGAAGATTATGAGGGTTATCAGGAAAGCGTCTATCGCAGCCGGTCCATTGTGCGGGAACGGGTCCGGCTGGCAATGGGGATGTCCCTGCGGCCGGAAAACCGGCCCAGCCACCTGACCGCCGGCATTGAAGAAAGCAACATCGCGGAGAAGTATTATGAACCGCCGCTGATGCAGGTGATCCCCTCCGCCTGCTCTGCCTGTGAGGAGAACAGGATCGAGATCAGTAATATGTGCAAGGGCTGCTCCGCCCACCCCTGCAAAGAGGTCTGCCCCGTTGGCGCTATCCGCTATAGTTACGGCAAGGCGCCCCATTCAGAAATTGACCAGGAAAAATGTATTCAATGCGGAAAATGCAAGCAGATCTGCCCTTATGACGCCATTGTCAAAAAGGAGCGCCCCTGCGCCAAGTCCTGCGGCGTAAACGCCATCCGCTCCGACCGGTTTGGCCGCGCCTTTATTGAAAACGACAAGTGCGTTTCCTGCGGCATGTGCATGGTCGCCTGCCCCTTTGGCGCCATCTCAGACAAATCCCAGATCTTCCAGCTTGGGCAGGCCCTGCAGGCCGGCAACAAAGTCATCGCGGAGATCGCGCCGTCCTTCGTCAGCCAGTTCGGCGACAGCATCACGCCGCGGAACATCAAGGCCGCCCTCCATGAGTTGGGCTTCTTCGAGGTGTATGAGGTGGCGCTTGGGGCGGATATTGGCGCGATCACAGAAGCCCGCCAATATGTGGAAAAGGTGGTCACCGGCGAGCTGCCCTTCCTGCTGACCTCCTGCTGCCCCGCCTGGGCGGTGCTGGCCAAAAAGTATTTTCCGGATCTGGCCGGCGAGGTCTCGCAGGAGCTCACGCCAATGGTGGCCACCGCCCGCACGATCAAGCGGGAAAACCCAGGCGCCAAGGTGGTCTTTATCGGCCCATGCGCTTCCAAAAAGCTGGAGGCCTCCCGACGGACTGTGCGCAGCGACGTCGATTTCGTCATTACCTTTGAGGAGCTGCAGGCCATGTTCGACGCGCTGGACATCGACCTGACCCAGTATGAGGCGGTGTCCTCCTTCCACGACGCGACCGGCGTGGGCCGCGGCTATGCGGTAGCCGGCGGCGTTGCCAGCGCCATTGAGCAATGCATTCAGGAGTATTATCCGGAGGTGGAAGTGAAGATCGAGCACGCCGAGGGCCTGGCGGAATGCAAAAAAATGCTGACCCTTGCCAAGCTGGGCAAGAAAAACGGCTGCCTCATCGAAGGCATGGGCTGCCCCGGCGGCTGTGTGGCCGGCGCGGGTACCAACCTGCCCATCGCCAAAGCGCAAAAGGCGCTGCGGGAATTTGTCGCCAATTCTTCCAAGCATGTCCCGCCCAAGGAGCTGGAAGAGATCGTGCTCAAATAGCAGCCGAAAACAATGTAAATAGAACAATGTACGGAAAAGCATCTCGTGCCGCGAGATGCTTTTTTATTTGTTCCGTTTTCTCGTTTGGCAACAGCAAAAAAGGCGCCCCTTGCGGGACGCCCCCATTCCCGGAAAGCCGGGAACTGTTTGAAACAAGAAACTTATGCCTTGCCGTTGCAGCCAAGCACATTGATCAGCTTGTGGGCAACCATTGCCTTGATCGCAGCGCGGGCTGGGCCAAGGTACTGCCGCGGGTCAAAGTGCGCCGGGTTGTCGTGGAAGTACTTGCGGATGGTGCCGGTCATTGCCAGGCGCAGGTCGGAGTCGATGTTGATCTTGCAGACAGCCATCTTTGCGGCCTCGCGGAGCATATCCTCCGGAATACCGATCGCGTCTGGCATGTTGCCGCCGTTCTCGTTGATCATCTTGACGAACTCCGGAATCACAGAGGAAGCGCCATGGAGGACGATCGGGAAGCCCGGCAGACGATCTTCTACCTCTTGCAGGATGTCAAAGCGGAGCTGGGGCTTTTGGCCAGGCTTGAACTTGTAAGCGCCGTGGCTGGTGCCAATGGCAATTGCCAGGGAGTCAACGCCGGTGCGCTCTACGAAATCCTGCACCTGTGCCGGGTTGGTGTAGGAAGCATCCTCAGCGGAAACGTTCACGTCGTCCTCAATGCCGGCCAGTCTGCCCAGCTCGCCCTCTACTACAGCGCCGTGGGCGTGGGCGTAGTCCACAACCTTCTTGGTCAGGGCAACGTTGTCCTCATAGTCGTGGTGGGAACCGTCGATCATCACAGAGGAGAAGCCGCCGTCTACGCAGTCCTTGCACAGCTCAAAGGTGTCGCCGTGATCCAGGTGCAGTGCCATTGGGATCTCCGGGTGCTCGATCATGGCAGCCTCGACCAGCTTGACCAGATAGGTGTGGTTGGCATACTTTCTGGCGCCGGCGGAAACCTGAAGGATGACAGGAGCCTTGTTCTCAGCGCAAGCCTCTGTAATACCCTGTACGATCTCCATATTGTTCACGTTGAAAGCGCCGATGGCGTAGCCGCCCTCATAAGCCTTTTTAAACATCTCGGTTGTTGTTACCAATGCCATTGAAATTCACACTCCTAAAATATTGATTGTTACCTTAGATTATAGCACAATTCCAGTAGTTAGCATAGTCTTTTTTCGGAAAAATTTGTGTAAAAAAACCAATAAATTTTTGATAAATTACTCCAATATTCGCGGGTTTTGCCTACTATAATAAAAAAGATACTGCTGTGCGACACCGGCCTGCGCCCCAAAAAAGGCGCTGTCCTTGCCGGGGAAAAGCCGCCCCATGACCCGCTTCATCCAAACATCCATGGGAAAGCACTCCATCCGATGAAAGCCGTACAGCAGCACACACTCCGCCACCTTTGGCCCTACGCCCTGGATCCGCATCAGCGTTTGGCGCGCCTCCTCCAAGGGCATGGCGGCAATGCGCTCCAAAGGCACCGCGCCCTTTGTTACAAGCTGGGCGGCACTGCACAAATATTTGGCCCGGAAGCCGCACCGCAGCGGCGCGAGGTCCTCCGCCGTCAGGCCGGCCATTCGCTCCGGCGTTGGAAAGGCAAACCCGCCCCGCGGCAGCGGCCGGCCAAATTGTTGGCACAGCCGGTCAATGATCCCCCGGATGCGGGGAATGTTATTGTTCTGTGAAATGATAAAGGAACACAGGGTTTCCCATGGCTCCTGGCGCAAAATGCGGATGCCGGGCGCAAAGGCAGCCGCCTCAGCCATCACGGGATCCAGCCGGCACAGTTCGCGGCGGATCGCGCCATAATCGGTGTCAAGGTCAAAATAGGGCGCCCAGACAGTTTCCAATTCTTCGGGGGAAACGTTGTGAAAAACCAGCAGCCCCCTGTCCAGATCCTCCGATACCGCGCAGTATTTCCCAAAAGCAATGCCGGAAAAGACCCCGTTTTCCTGTTTTGTCCAGCGAAAGCACTGGCCGCAGTTGAAACTTTGTTCCAGGTCAAACAGGTCCGGCATTGGGATCGCCGTGCCGCTGGCATATGGCATCGCTTGCATGGTCATGCTCGATCCCCCTTAAAAAATCCACAAATCAGCCAAAAATGCTATGTTGTGGGCAAATTCCGGATTGACAAACCTAACTATACCACATCTTGCGCCCGGTTGGCAATGCTCAGGTTCACGCCGGACGGCAAATTTGCCTCTCGTTTCGGATTATACAATTTGTTTAATTCTAATAAAACAATAAATAAGTTCCGGTTATCGGTCGGCTTTTTCCATCGGGTTTTTATTTTTAACTGCACTGCCTTTCCAAAAAATGGGATGGGAAAAGGACTTTTTAACATTTTCAACAGAGTTTTCAACAACTTTGGTTTCCGGTTGAAAAGCTCCTATTTTCTGTATTCGATTTTTCATCACAAATCCGCCTGTCCAAAACCTCGGACAAACCTGCCGCCGGAAATAACAGGGCGTATATTTGTATAAACCTCCCGCCATCGGTAAAAAATACTGTCAATAGTAATTTCTGAATTTTTTTATTTTATTTTTTATGCGCAGCATAGGGAGGTTTTTATGATCCGCGGTATCAGCAGACAAATCATCGAAGTAAATGAGACAGGCAACCTGTACTACGAAACCGCCTACCTGGTGGTCAAACCGGAGTTTACCAACGCCGAGCGGGAGCTTTTGGAACGGGAGGCCCGTCGGGTACTCAAAACCATGGACGCGCCTGCCTGCATCAAGCAGCGGTTCGGCCGGTGGACGCCCTGGCTCAAGCTGCTGCTGCCCACCATCATGGGGGCAGGCATCGCCACCGCCGTGTGCTGCGGCATTTTGCTGTAGGGCGATCCCGTCCCGCCGCTTCCTTTTTAGCGGCGGCAAAAAGTATTTCAAGTTTTTTATAATTGTTACAAACCCTTTATGGGATCCCCCGCCCCGCGGCGGCGCAGTTGGGCCGCCGTTCCCGGCCGGCGCTGTTTTGCTTGCATTTTGGCGGGTATTGCCGCAGCGTCTGGGGCATTTGACAGCTTTCTCCTGGAATTGTTCGGATCCAGCCCGCCCAAGGCCCAAAAATCCGGCAAATTGCCACCCGCTGCTTCCCCTGTGAACTTTTACGATTTTGTAACGGGTTTTTTGGTTGAATTGTGCTATAATTAAGGTGTATCATGCTGTCAATTCGCATGGAAAAGAACCAAAAAGGGGTTGCGGAACATGGGCCAGGATCCACAAAATAAAACAGCGCGGAACGATGTGATCGCCGGCCGAAACGCCGTACAGGAGGCGCTCCGCTCCGGCAGGACGATCGACAGCCTGTATGTAGCCAAGGGAGAACGCACCGGTTCCATCGTCCCGCTCATCGCCCAGGCGAAGAAACAGGGGATCGTCATCAAGGAGGCCGACAGCCGCAAGCTGGATTTCCTCTGCGGCAGCGCTAACCATCAGGGCGTAGTCGCCCTGGCGGCGGTCAAAGCGTACGCCAGCCTGGAGGATATTTTCTCCCTGGCAGAGGAACGGGGCGAGCCGCCCTTCCTCCTGATCCTGGACGAACTGGAGGACCCTCACAATCTGGGCGCGATCCTGCGGACAGCGGAATGCACCGGCGTACACGGGGTCATCATCCCCCGCCGCCGGGCAGTCGGCCTCACCTACGCGGTGGGCAAAGCCTCGGCCGGCGCGGTAGAATATGTGCCGGTGGCCCGTGTGACCAATATGGCGAAAACCATCGCGGAACTCAAGGCCAGGGGCGTCTGGATCTACACCGCCGATATGGACGGCCAGGACTGGTGTACCGTGGATTACAGCGGGCCGGTAGGGCTGGTCATCGGCAATGAAGGCGCCGGCGTCAGCCGGCTCATCAAAGAAAAATCCGATTTTATGGTGTCGCTGCCGATGGCCGGGAAAATCAATTCCCTGAATGCGTCTGTGGCGTGCGGCGTATTCTGCTATGAGATCGCACGGCAAAGAAAGCAAATCAAGACACGCTAACGCAGCAAATCAGTATGGATTAGGAGAACGAAACTATGAGTATGGATAAAAAGAACGAAAAGTTCCCGACGGTTTCTCCCCACGCAGAGGAGCATGAGATCGTCAGCGAGATCCGGTCTGAAGTCAACCGTCTCCGGCAGGACAGCCCGGAGGCTCCCGATCGGGTCATCTCCGGCGCGGAGCTGGAAACCGAACCCATGGAGGAAGCTGCGCCGGTCCGCTCCCCCAGCGAGCTTCGCCCTGTGATGGGGCCGGACGGAAAGCCGGAGCTGCCTCCCCAACCCAACGAGCCCCAGCGGGAGATCCCCGCGCCGCCAGCCGAGCCGCAAAAGGAGATTCCGGAACAACCGCTCCCCGCGCCGGAGATTGCGGAAGAGGAAACCGCCGTTGAGAAAAATGAGAAAAAGAAAAAGAAAAAAAGCCGGCGCTCCCGCCGCAAGGAAAAAGAGCTGGAACTGGAACAGGAAATCGAAAACGACATCTATCAGGGCGTGCGCATCCGCTCCTTTGAGGAGATCAAAGCGGATATGAAAAAAAATAGCCCGACGGCGTCGGAACCGACCTCCACATTCACCTATCTGTTTGACGACACCGTGGAGCTGCCAAAGGTACTGCTCTCCAAAGACCCGGAGGAACTGAAGCGGCAGCGTGAGGAACGGGCCAAGCAAGCCGTAGAGGACGCGCTGACCGACGAGGAAACGCCGGCAGCGGCAGCGGAGCCGGAGCTGCGGGAGGACGTTCCCCTTGCGCCGGAATTTGGCCACCGGCAAGCGGCCAAGCCGGACGACCGCCCCATTCTCATCGACGGCTTTGACTATACGGAATGGAAGCGCAACAGCCAGTCGATCCCCAAGATCACCGACGAGATGCTGACCGCTTACGCTGCGGAAAAGGCGGCGGCAGAGCAAGCGCCGCTGCCCGTCCACGTCCATCACTCCAGCGAAGAAGCGGAAACTTTGCCTGTCGATGTTGAAAGCCCCACGGAACAGCACGCCGTGCAGGCCATGCTGGAGGTGGAGGCTCTCATGGAACAGGCGCTGGCGCCGGACGCCGCCGAGCAGGAGAAACCTGCCGAAAACGCGCCAACGGAACCCGCAGAAAACGCCGCTGAGCAGGAAGAACCTGCCGAAAGCGCGCCAACGGAACCCGCAGAAAACGCCGCCGAACCGGAAGAACCTGCCGAAAGCGCGCCGACGGAACCCGCAGAAAACGCCGCCGAGCAGGAAAAACCTGCCGAAAGCGCGCCAACGGAACCCGCAGAAAACGCCGCCGAGCAGGA
>CAZFHQ010000012.1:0-16553 GCA_964519325.1 uncultured Clostridium sp. | reverse complement strand
CCTTTGTCAAGATCGACGAGCCGACGGTTGCCATGATGTTCATGGTCAACAACAGCCCTTTTGCCGGTCGGGAGGGCAAGTATGTTACCTCCCGCAACATTCGGGAACGGCTGTTCAAAGAGGTGGAAACCAACCTTGCCATGCGTGTGGAGGAAACCGACTCCACCGACACCTTTAAGGTGTCCGGGCGGGGTGAGCTGCACTTGTCCATTTTGATTGAGAATATGCGCCGCGAACAGTTTGAGTTCCAGGTGTCCTCGCCAACGGTCATTTACAAAAAAGACGAGGATACCGGCGAACTGCTGGAGCCGATGGAGCATCTGATGATCGAGGTGCCGGAATCCTATGTGGGCGTCGTGATGGAGAAGCTGGGCAAGCGCCGGGCGGAGATCCTGAACATGGGTACGCGGGATACCGGGACCACCCATCTGGAGTTTAAGATCCCCGCCCGCGGCCTGATGGGGTACCGCTCCGAGTTTTTGACCGATACCAACGGCAACGGCATCCTGAACCATGTGTTCGATTCCTACGAGCCCTATAAGGGCGACATCCCCCAGCGGCCGCAGGGTTCCCTCGTCGCCTATGAGACCGGCGAGGCCACAGCCTACGGCCTGTTCAACGCCCAGGAGCGGGGCCGGCTTTTTATCGGGCCAGGCACCCAGGTGTATGAGGGCATGGTTGTAGGCATGAGCCCCAAGGCGGAAGACATCACTGTGAATGTCTGCAAGAAGAAGCAGATGACCAACACCCGCGCCGCCGGCTCTGACGAGGCGCTGAAGCTGACGCCCCACAGCGTGCTCAGCCTGGAGAAGTGCCTGGAGTTCATCAAAAACGACGAGTATGTTGAGGTCACGCCGGAGAGCATCCGGATGCGGAAGTCGATTTTGAGCAAGGAGCTCCGCCTGAAAAAAGCCAGCAAAAAATAAGCGTTTGCCGGCGGGTGAGGTTTGTTTGCTGTAAGGCGCGGCCCCGCGCCGGAAAGCTGATGCCCGCAGGCAACGCCAAGGATCATACCAGAGGATAAAAGGACCCCCTGTTTCCCCAAACAGCGAAAACGGCTGCAGGCGCTGCCTGCGCAGAAAGGCCTCTCTATGGAATTTGTAATTTTGGACTTGGAATGGAACGGCGCTTACAGCCGCCGGCAAAAGGGCTTTATCAATGAGATCATCGAGTTTGGCGCGGTGAAGGTGGACGAAAGCCTCAATATCGTCAGCACCTTTTCCCACCTGGTGCGCCCGCAGATCGGCAAGAAGATCAGCGGGAAGATCAAGACCCTCACCAACCTGACCAACGAGCAGCTCTCTCACGGAATGCATTTTATGCAGGTGGCAAGCCGGTTCCGCAAATGGATGGGCGACGCGGTGCTGCTGACCTGGGGGATCTCGGATATCCTGACGCTGATCGAGAACTTCAATTATTTCTGCGGCAGCGGGAAGATCCCCTTTCTCAAGCGGTACATCAATTTGCAGGCCTATTGCGCCGGCGTGCTGTGCCAGGACGCTACCAGGCTGATGGGGCTTTCAAACATGGCGGAGCGGCTGGGCATCGACCAGGATGACATCGAGCATCACCGCGCCCTGGACGACAGCCTGCTGTCCCTGCGGTGCTTCCGCAAGCTGTATGACCCCAAACGGCTGCGGCCTTACCTGCAAATTGCCGATAAGCGCTTTTATGACAAGGTCACGTTTAAGACGACCATTGTGTGCGATCTGTCCAACCCGCTGATCCAGCGGAAGGACATGCTGTTCAACTGCGATTGCTGCGGGCGCGTTGCCCACCGTGAGACAGACTGGGTGCTGAAAAACAAAAGCTACCGGGCCAGCTTTCTCTGCCGCAACTGCAAACACCGGTTCTATGGACGGGTGCAGTTCAAGCTCAAATACGACGGGCTTGTGGTGCGGAAAAGCATCCTCCCCTTTGAGGAGATCACCGCGCCGCCCAAGGAGGAGCGGAAGGAGAAGAAGGAGGTCAACGTGGTTCGGGTCAACAAATGCAAATGAAAGAAAAGCAGGCCGGCTTGCGGGACCCCGCGGCTGCACTGCTTTTTTTGCTTTCTCGCGCTGCCAAAAGGCATCCCTTTCTCTGGCGGCGGCCGCGGTGCGGCCACTGCTTTGCAGGAACGCCGGATTTTTGTGTATATTTTTATTTTTCAAAACAGATTGCCCAAGGAACTGCCTGAATTTTGTTGAATCTTTCACAAAAAAATGGTATACTGGTAACTGAATGGGGTGGGTGATACAGCAATGAACATCAAAAAATGGAGTGTTGCCGCGCTGGATAAAGAAAACGCGGCGCGCATCGCGGATGCCTTTGAGATCCCGGCCTTTCTTGCAATGCTGCTGGATATCCGCGGTGTGCGGGACGAGGCGGCGGTCCGCTCGTTTTTTATGCAGGACGGCGGCTTTGCCGACCCGTTTTCCCTTGCGGGGATGGAGGCGGCTGTGGAGCGGATCCACGCCGGTCTGGAACACGGGGAACGGATCGCGGTTTACGGCGATTACGACGCCGACGGCGTGACCGCCACCGCCATGCTGTACTCTTACCTGGAGTCGGCGGGCGGCGATGTTTGCTACTATATCCCGGACCGGGAAGCCGAGGGCTACGGCATGAACCTGGCGGCGGTGAAAAAGCTGGCCGACGGCGGCGTCACGCTGATCGTGACGGTAGACAACGGCGTTTCCTCAATAGAGGAGGTAGCCTATGCCAAAACGCTTGGCGTCGATGTGGTTGTGACCGACCATCATCGGCCCAGAGAAATTTTGCCGGCGGCAGTCGCCGTCGTCAACCCCCACCGCGCGGACTGCCCCAGCAAATTCAAGGAATTCTCCGGCGTTGGCGTGGCGTTCAAGCTCATTGCCGCGCTGGAGGGCGAATACGCCGACTGGGATGGCCTGCTGGATCAATACGCTGACCTGGCGGCCATCGGCACCATCGGCGACGTCGTTTCCCTCACAGGGGAAAACCGGCTGCTGGTGCAGGCGGGTCTGCGCTGCCTGGCCCGCGCAGACCGCCCCGGGCTGCGCGCGCTGATGGAGCACAGCTCCCTCAGCGGCCAGCTCACCGCAACAGAAGTGGCCTTCGGCATCGTGCCAAGGATCAACGCCACAGGCCGGATGGATTCCTCCCGCAGGGCTGTGGAGCTGCTGCTCTGCGAAGATTTGGAGCAGGCGGAGCTGCTGGCGGAGGAGGTTTGCCGCAACAACGATTTCCGCAAGCAGATCGAAAATGAAATTCTGCAAAAAACGGCGGAGCTGCTCCGCTCTGAGCCGAGCCGCCTGAACGACCGGGTGCTTGTTGTGGAAGGGGAAAACTGGCACCACGGCGTCATTGGGATCGTGGCGTCCCGGCTGCTGGACCGCTACGGCAAACCGGTCGTCGTCATCTCTTACAACGAGCGCGAGGCCAAAGGCTCCGGCCGGAGCGTGGAGGGCTTTTCCCTGTTTGACGCGATCCACCACAACAGCGAGCTGTTCACCAAGTACGGCGGACACCCCATGGCGGCGGGCTTCACCATGGCGCGGGAGAACCTGCCGGCCTTCCGACGGGCCATCAACGACTACGCCGCCTCCCTGGAGGAGATCCCGGCGCAGGTGGTGCGCCTGGACTGCCGGCTGCGGCCGGATATGCTCTCGCCGCAGATCCCGCAGCAGCTCCGTGCGCTGGAACCCTTTGGCGCGGACAATCCCCAGCCGCTGTTCGGCCTGTTCCAGATGACCCTGGAGGAGATTACGCCGGTGGGCGGCGGCAAGCATTTGCGGCTTGGCTTTCGCAAGCAGCAGAGCCGGGTGCAGTGTATGCTGTTTTCCACAACTGCCGCCCGGTTTCCTTATCATCGTGGGGATGTGCTGGATTTGGCGGTGCAGCTTACCGCCAGGGAGTTCCGCGGGGCCGAGCAGCTTTCCGTCATCATCCGGGAGCTGCGTGTCTCCGGGCTGGAGGATCGGGCGCTGATCCGCGATAACGCCTTATTTGAAAAGTATAAGCGGCGGGAGGCCCTGACGCCGGAGGAAACGGCGCGCCTGACGCCCTGCCGTGAGGATTTTGCCCTGGTCTATCGGTTTTTGCACAGCGCTGGCGGCTGGGACGGCCACCCCCTTGCGCTGCTGCGCCGGCTGGGGGGCGGCCTTTCCCTGTGCAGGCTGCTGGTGGTTTTGCAGGCCATGCACCAGTGCCGGCTCATTGCCTGCGGCAAGCGGGGGGAGGCCATGCTGCTCTCTGTGCTGCCGGCGCAAGGCAAGGTAGACGTGATGGCCGCGCCAATTTTGCGGGAGATCGCCCGATTGGGAGAAGGAGGCAGAGACAATGCCGAGTAAAGTGAAAACGTATCAGGACCTGCTGGACGCCATTGCCGCGTCGGGCCGCTCCTTTGACATGGCCATGATCGACAAGGCGTATCACGTTGCAGAGAAGGCCCATAACGGCCAGCTGCGCAAGTCCGGCGACCCTTATATCTCCCACCCGATCGCGGCCGCCTGCATCCTGGTGGAGCTGGGCATGGATTCCGAGTGTGTGGCGGCGGGCCTGCTCCACGACGTGGTGGAGGACACCGGCGTCAGCCTCCAGGAGATCACCAAGATGTTCGGCGCGTCGGTGGCCCACCTGATCGACGGCGTGACCAAGCTGGGCAAGATCCCCTACCATTCCCGTGAGGAAGAGCAGGCGGAGAATATCCGCAAGATGCTCATCGCCATGGCCAAGGACATTCGGGTCATCATCATCAAGCTGGCGGACCGGCTCCATAATATGCGGACGATCGAGTTTATGTCGCCCCAAAAGCAGCGGGACAAAGCCCTGGAAAATATGGAGGTCTTCGCGCCGATCGCCCACCGTTTGGGTATCCGCACGGTGAAGGAGGAGCTGGAGGACCGTTCCCTGCGGATCCTGGACCCGATGGGCTACGCCGAGATCGAAAAGAACCTGGCCCTCAAGCGGGAGGAGCGGGACAGCTTTATCGCCGAGATCGAAAAGCGGATCAAAGAGCGGATGGAACCGGAGATCCCCAAGGTCTATGTGGAGGGGCGGGTCAAGAGTATCCACGGCATTTACCGCAAGCTGTTTATCCAGGGCCGCAGTATGGACGAAATCTTCGACGTCTATGCCATCCGCGTCATCGTCGATACGGTCAACGACTGTTACAACGCGCTGGGCATTGTCCACGATTTGTTCCGGCCTTTGCCAAACCGTTTTAAAGATTATATTTCCACGCCAAAGCCCAATTTGTACCAATCCCTCCACACCACCGTCCTCAGCAAAGAGGGCATCCCCTTTGAGGTGCAGATCCGCACCTGGGAGATGCACCACACCGCCGAGTACGGCATTGCGGCCCACTGGAAATACAAGCTGGGGCTCAACGGCAGCAAGGGTGACACCCTGGAGTAAAACCTTGCCTGGATCCGCCAGATGCTGGAGAACCAGAACAGCGACGACGCCACCGACCTGGTCAAGACCATCAAGTCTGACCTGGCTCAGGAAACGGTGTTTGTCTTTACCCCAATGGGCGAGGTTATCAGCCTGCCCGCCGGCTCTACCGTGATCGACTTTGCCTATGCCATCCACAGCGCTGTGGGCAACCGGATGATCGGCGCCAAGGTGAACAAGCGCATCGTGCCGATTGATTATGTGGTGAAGAACGGCGAGATCGTGGAGGTAATCACCACCAAGGAGGTAGTCAACGGCCCCAGCCGCGACTGGCTGAACATCGTCAAGACCAGCGAGGCCAAGAATAAGATCCGGCAGTGGTTCAAGCGGGAACGGCGGGAGGAGAATATCCAGGCCGGCCGCGCCGAGGTAGAGCGGGAGCTGCGCCGCAGCGGGATCTCCTTTAATGACGCCGAGCTGGCTGAAATTCTCAGCAGTACCCTGAAAAAGAAAAACTGCAATTCCCTGGACGATCTGTTCTGCGCCATCGGCTACGGCGGCATCTCCCTTTCCAGCATCCTGCCCCGCATCAAAGAGGAATACGCCAAGAAAAAGGAGCGGGAGGGGGCCGGCGGCCAAAACGAGCAGGCCGCCATGCGGGAGCTTCATCCGGTGCGGAACAGGGGCAAGGGCATTTTGGTGGAGGGCATGGAGAACTGCCTGACCAAGCTGGCCAAATGCTGCAGCCCGCTGCCGGGCGACGACATCATCGGCTTTATCACCCGCGGCTACGGCGTTTCCATCCACAAGCGGGAATGTACGAACGTACCCGCCGACCTCTCCACCGCGGAGGAGCCGGAACGCTGGGTCAAGGCCCATTGGGTGGGGAACGTCAAGGAAGAATTTGTTGCGACGCTGGAGATCGTGGCCGATACCCGGCCCGGCCTGCTCTTTGAGACGACCCAGCAGTTTTACAATATGCGCATCCAGGTCCACAGCCTGAATTCCCGGGTCGCCAAAAACGGCTCCACGATCATCACCGCGTCCATTACCATTGGCGGCGCGGAGCATTTGGCCATGGTCATCCATCGGCTGTCCAATATTTCAGGCATCACATCTATTCGGCGTTCCTGAGGAGGAGAGAACACATGATTCAAGTACAGACTATCCCTGTCGGGATGCTGGGTACCAACGCTTACCTGGCGACCGATCCCGCCACCGGCGAGACAGCCGTCATCGACCCGGGCTATCCCCAGGCCGACCTGCTGCAAAAAATCGAGGAGATCGGCACAGACAAGGTGACAAAGATCCTGCTGACCCACGGCCATTATGACCACATCGGCGGTGTGGCTGCGGTGCGGAAGCTGACCGGCGCGGCCATCTGTCTCTGCGCGGCGGAGGCGGACTTCCCCAAGCGGTCCAGGCTCAATTTAGACCGGATGCTCCAGGGCGCCCTGGAGCCTTTCACCCCGGACGTCCTGTTCCAGGACGGCGATACCATTGCGCTTGGCCAAACCGTGTTCACCGTCATGAACACCCCTGGCCATACCATTGGCAGCAGCTGCTTTGTCACAGCGGACGCCATCTTTTCCGGCGACACGCTGTTCCGCGGCTCCATGGGGCGCACCGACTTCCCCACAGGCGACCCGTCGGCGATGATGGCTTCCCTGCACAGGCTGGCGTGCTTGCCCGGCGACTACGCTGTGTATCCGGGCCACGGGCCGGAGAGCACCCTCAGCTGGGAGCGGAACAACAACCCGTATGTGCGGCAGGAGATGGGAGCGGCGGGAAAAACCGATGATTTTATTTATTGACGGCCACGATTACCACTATGAAATGGAGAGCCTGTGCGACATTTTCCTGCCCTATGAAAAGGTGCGTGTGGTGTACGAAATGCCGGACACGGTCGACAGGAACGAGATCGTCGCGGTGACCCGATTCCGGGCGGGGCAAGGCACAGGCAAGCTGTATGTCTCCCTGAAAATGGACGGCAAATTTTTGGAAAACAGCGGTGAGATCGCCATGGATGGCCTGGCGCGGGAGCCTTTTGACAAGCAGTGCGCCGTGAAAATGGCGGTGCTGCTGTACCGCCTGTTTGTGGAGCTGTGCGGCTATGCGCCAAAGTGGGGCGTGCTCATCGGTGTGCGGCCCATCAAGCTGCTGCGCCGGCTGACGGAAGAAGCGGGGGAGGAAGCGGCGGTCGCCTATTTTTTAGATACGCTGCTTGTCTCCAAAGAAAAAACGGAGCTAAGCCGGCAGACCATGCGCAACGAGCGGAAGATCCTGGCGCTTTCCCGGCCGGAATCCTACAGCCTGTACGTTTCCATTCCCTTTTGCCCTACCCGCTGCGCCTACTGTTCCTTTGTGGCATCTTCGGTGGAAAAGACCAAAGCCCTCCTGCCCGGCTATGTCACCCTGCTGTGCCGGGAGCTGGCCTATACCGCGCAGGTGGCAGAGGACCTTGGGCTGCGCCTGGAGACCGTCTACTTTGGCGGCGGCACGCCAACGACCCTTTCCGCTGAGCAGCTTGCCCAGGTGCTGGACACGATCCGGGAACGCTTTGACCTGTCCACCTGCCGGGAGATAACGGTGGAAGCCGGCAGGCCGGACACCATCACGGCGGAAAAGCTGCTGGCGATGAAGGAGCGGGGCGTGACGCGGATCAGCATCAATCCCCAGACGATGAACGACGACATTTTGCGGGGCATCGGCCGCCGCCACACCGCCGCCCAAACGGAAGAAGCCTTTCGCCTGGCGCGGGCGTGCGGCATGGGGAATATCAACATGGATGTGATCGCCGGCCTGCCGCGGGAGAGCGCCGGCAGCTTTGCCAATACCATCGACCAGGTGACGGCCATGGATCCGGAGAGCGTTACGGTTCACACCCTTGCCCTCAAGCGTTCCTCCGACATCAGCCAGAGCGGCCGCGGCGCGTTCCGCAGCGACGGGGCGGCGGTGGAAGAAATGCTGGACTATGCCCAGCGGACGCTCACCCAAAAGGGCTACCTGCCGTATTATCTTTACCGGCAGAGCCGCATGGCGGGGAACCTGGAGAATACCGGCTGGGCCAAGCCCGGCTTTGAGGGCCTTTACAATGTTTACATTATGGACGAAACGCACACCATTTTGGCCTGCGGCGCGGGAGCTGTCTCCAAGATCAAGGATCCGGCGCCCGGCTCGAAAGCGCTGAAGCGCGTTTTCAATTTCAAATATCCTTATGAATATCGGGACCGCTTCCATGAAATGCTGGAGCGCAAGGCGAGTGTAAAGAAAATTTACACAAATTTTAAAAACAAAATTTAACGTTTTGCTCAAAGAATTTGAACAAATCATAAATTTGTGGCCAGAATATACAATATCTTTCTTCTGTATCTTGCATTTCTTGGCAGTTCAGTGGTATAATTCTATTATCAAATTACATGAGTAAGGAGCGTTCTCAACTATGAAATTTTTCGATGATGTTTTAAGCACGGCAAAAAAGGCAGTGGATACAGTAGGCAAAGGCGCGGGCAGTGTAATTGATTCCGGCAAGCTGAAGGTGAACGCCCAGGAGATCAAGGGCGAGATCAGGAAAAGCTACGAAGCGCTTGGCAAGCTGGTTTATGAAGCAAGAATGGACGGCGAGCATCCCCACGATCAAATCGACGAGGCTGTGGCGGTCATCACCAGCCTGAAGGAGAAGGCGGCGGACATCGAGGCACAGCTTTTGAAGCTGGCACGGAAAACCACCTGCGCCAACTGCGGCGAGGTCAATCCGATCGAAGCTTCTTTCTGCGCAAAGTGCGGCGCAAAGATCGAGAAGCCTGTTGAGACTGCGGAGGCTGAGGTTTGCGGCTGCGGCTGCGGCGGGGAGGAAGCTGCTCCGGAAGCGCCGGCGGCAGAGGAAGAAAATTAATTTCATAAGAATTTCATACGATCTTTGGCAGAGAGGGGCGACCCTCTCTTTTTTTTTTGCGAGCGCCAACAGGCACGTCCCACCGCGGCCGGAAACATATCCGGCCGGCCTGCCGCATACCATGGAAAGGAGTATGGCAGAAGGAGCGGATGTGCTGGCTATGAGAGCGACAAAACAGAACACAGCGCCGCAAGCGCAGCGAAAGCATCAGGGCTTTTTGCACGGCGCGCTGATTTTAACGGCGGGGATCATGGCGGTCAAGGTCATCGGCGCCATGTTCAAAATCCCCCTGACCTGGATCATCAGCGAGGACGGCCTGGGTTATTTCAACACGGCATATCATTTGTATAGCCCGATTCACAGCCTGGCAACGGCGGGGTTTCCCATCGCGATCTCCCGCATGGTGTCAGAGTGCATGGCGCAAAAGCGCTTCGGCGACGCGCGGCGGGTCCACCGCGTGTCCATCCCGATTTTTGTTGTGACCGGCGCGGCAGGCGCCGCCATGATGGCCTTCGGCGCGCCGTTTTATGCGCAGGCCATTGGGAACCCCGCGGCGCTGCCGTCCATGCTGGTGCTGGCTCCGGCCATCCTGTTTGGCTGCCTGATGGCGATCTACCGCGGCTATTATGAGGGGCTGCGCAACATGACGCCCACAGCTGTGTCAGAAATTTTGGAGGCGGTGTGCAAGCTGGTCATCGGTCTGGCGGGCGCGCTGGCGGCGGTTTGGCTGGGAATGCTGGAATACCGGCGGTGCGGCACAGTGTTTGGGCAGGCGGTGGCCTCAGAGGACTATGCCAGAAGCGCGGTGCTGCCCTACGCGGCGGCCATGGCGATTTTTGGCGTGACCGTTGGCTCGCTGGCGGGGTTCCTCTATTTATTCTGGCAAAGCAGGCGGCGGGGCAGCGGCATTACCCAGTGGGAGCTGCTGAAGGCGCCGCCAACCATGTCTGCCGGCAAGACGGTAAAGCTGCTCACCCGCACCGCCATTCCAATCGGTTTGGGCGCGCTGGCGGTCAATATCGCCGGACTGGTCGATACCACCTTTTTGCAGACCAGGATCGGTCATTTGATGACGACCGACGGCGCCGCGCTGCTCCGCCTATACGAGGGGATGATCCCGCAGATCAATATTCAGACGGGTACGGTTCCCAACTTTTTGTACGGCTGCTACTCCCAGGCGCTGACCCTGTTTATGGTGGTGCCTTCCATTACCCAGGCCTTTGGCATCAGCGCGCTGCCAACGGTAACGCGGGCGTGGGCGCGGGAGGATCGGCAGGCGCTCAGCGCCGGCATTGCAGCCGTGCTGCGGATCACCTGCCTGTTTTGTATCCCGGCGGGGCTGGGGCTCAGCGCCCTTGCCTGTCCCATTGTGCAGACGATGTTCGGCGCGCGGCTCTCCGCGCCTGTTACGGCGCGGGTGCTGGCTGTTTTGGGGATCTCCTCCATTTTCGCTGCGCTCAGTACGCCGGTCAACAGTATGCTCCAGGCGGCTGGGCGGGCGGACCTGCCGGTCAAGCTGTTCCTGATCGGCTTATCCCTGAAGGTCGGGCTGAACTACATCCTCTCCGGCATCACGGCGGTGAACGTGCTGGGCGCCGCCATTGGCACGCTGTGCTGTTATCTGTTCATCACCGCTGCCGGCCTGGTCCTGCTGCTGCGGGTCACACGGGTGAAGCTCCCCCTGGGCGCCATCCTGCTCAAGCCGCTTGGCGGCGCTGTGCTGTGCTGCGCCGGCGCCTATGTTGCGCAGGATGTGCTGTGCCGCTGGGCGCCGGTCGGCGTGGCTACCGCCGCCGGCTTGGTGATTGCGCTGGTAATTTATATGATTTCTCTGTTATTTTTGTGTGCAATTGACAAAACTGATCTGTTGCTATTGCCAAATGGTAAAAAAATAGTAAAAGCTCTTGAAAAAATCCATTTTATCTATTAATATAATAAATAACCATTATTTTTGACAGGACGCCGCGGATGTTTTTGCTGCGCCGTTGCGTTGTATTTGTGTGGATAGTCTTGGGAGTTCACGGCAAGAATAATTGGTACAGTAAAACCGTAAGTGAAATGTTGGACAATAAACAAGAAAGATGGAGGACTTTTTCATGAACAAAACAGAATTAATCGCAGTAGTAGCAGATAAGGCTTGCCTTTCTAAAAAAGACGCGGATGTGGCTGTCAACGCAGTGCTGGATACCATTGTCGGTACAGTAGCGGCAGGCGATAAGGTGCAGCTCGTTGGTTTTGGCACATTTGAGCCTCGGACCCGCAGCGCTAAGACCGGAAAAAATCCAAGAACCGGCGAAAGCATTGAGATCCCGGCTTCCAAAATCCCCGCGTTTAAGGCCGGCAAGGCATTTAAAGATACTGTGAATCGGTAACTGAATGAAACGTAAACGCAAGCTGCGCCGACGGGACGCGGCTTTTTTTCTTTTGCGCTGGAGGTAGTTGTATGCGATTGGATAAATATTTAAAGGTGTCCCGCCTGATCAAACGGCGCACCGTGGCGAACGAAGCCTGCGACGCTGGCCGCGTGCTGGTGAACGGCAAGATCGCGCGGGCGTCCTATGACGTGAAGGTCGGCGACCGGTTGGAGATCCAGCTTGGCAACCGCGTTGTGAAAGCGGAGATCGTGGAAATCAATGAATACGCAAACCGCGAGACAGCGGCCAGCCTGTACCGTTTGCTCTCTGACTAGGCTTTGCCCAAGGCCGCCAGCCCTTCGCAAGAAGGGCTTTTTTTGTTGGACAGATGATCCCCCGCCCTTGACCGCCTGCCCGCTCCGCATAAAACCTCCCCATGCCGCATATAAATGTGGCAGGAACGGAGGTTGTGCTTATGGCAGTAACAGTGCAGCAGGAAACCAGGAGCGGCGCGTCGTCCCACAGCCTGACGCTGGAGAGCCGCAAAAAGCTGACCGCCACCGGCGTCTCCAATGTAGACAGCTTTGACGAGCAGACCATTGTGGCCTATACCGGCATGGGCGAGCTGACGATCCGCGGACAGGGGCTGAAGATCAACCGGCTGAATGTGGAAACCGGCGAGCTGACGGTGGACGGGGAGATCACCGCCATGGTTTACACGGAGAATACGCCGAAAAGCGCCGGGCTGCTTGCCAGGCTGTTCCGGTAGCGCGGCGCGGCATCACGGGAACAGGCGGGGAGTGAACGGCGTGTTGGAAGGCAATATGGGGCTGCACAGCATCAGCATTTGGATGGCGCTGCTGACAGGCTTTGGCCTGGCGGCGCTGTACGACTGCTTTCGCGTTGCGCGCACCACGTTCAGCGGCCGCGGCGGGACCAGCGGCGTGCTGGATTTTTTCTATCTGCTGTTTTGCGGCCTGGTCACATATCTGCTGGCCCTCGCGGTGGATTTTGGACGGGTGCGGTTTTTCCTTTTGGCGTGCGAGGTGATCGGCGCCTGCGTATATTTTATGACGGTCGGCGTGGTGACCGACCGGGCGGCGCGTCTGCTGCACCGCGCCTTTGTGTGGCTGCGGCGGCAGCTGAGGCGGTTTCTGTGGCGCCCCGCCGCGGCCTGCCTGCGCAGAGCGGGGCGGGCCTTTGCCGCGGCGGGAAGGCAAGGGAAAAGTTTTCTGGAAAAAAGGGCAAAAAAAAGAAAAAATCTCTTGAAATGCTTTCAAGGAATATTGTATAATCAAAATGTAGACGTATATCAGAAACAGGCTGCTGCACAGGCGGCGGAGGCCGCCAGGGGAGAACCGAGCAATGAAGGTCATCGAAGGAACAAAAAGAAAACATAGGGGCCGTCTTTTGCTGAAGCTTGCCATTGCCGCTTTCTTAATCTACGCCCTGATCTCCTTTATCAGCCAGCAGGTGCAGATCGGGCAAAAGGAAGAACAGTTGGCCACGCTGCAGCAGGAGCTTTCGGTGCAAAATTTGCAAAACGAGGAATTAAAAGACGCTTTGGACGGCGGCATCACAGAAAACAGCGAGTATATTGAGCGGCTGGCCCGCCAAAATCTGGACTATGCCAAGCCCAGCGAGCGGATCTTTGTAAACATCTCTGGCGAATAAGCGCGTCTTAAATTATCAGAGAGGAAAACGACATCTTTATGCAGCTTGAAGTAGGAGCAATTCTTGAGGGAAAAGTAACTGGAATTACAAAATTTGGCGTGTTTGTAGACCTGCCGGAGGGCAAAACCGGCATGGTACATATCTCAGAAGTGGCCTCGGCCTTTGTCAAAGAGATCCGCGATTTTGTAACGGAGGGCCAGACCGTGAAGGTCAAGGTCCTGAGCGTCTCTGAGGAGGGCAGGATCAGCCTTTCCATGAAAAAGGCGGTCCCGCCGCCGCCAAAGCCGCCGGCACGCGCCAATCACCGTTCTCCCGGCCGTCCGGGCGATTATGAGTGGCAGAGCAAGCCGGAGCCTTCCAGCTTTGAGGACATGATGTCCAAGTTTAAACAAACCAGTGATGAAAAGATGTCGGCGCTGAAAAAGGGTATGCAGCAAAAGCGTGGCGGAGGCTATTCCCGGCACGGGTCAGGCTCCCAGCGGTGAACCCGCGCCCGCTTTTGGCTGGATGACAGGATGAGGAAGCGGGGTGCGCGCACTCCGCTTTTCCTGCTGTTATCCGGCGGCAACTCCAAAGGAAAAGGATGGAATACAAGCCATGTTGCTATATAACGGAACAATTTATCCCGTCACAGGCGCGCCGATCCCCGCGGGATATGTGCGGGTGCAGGGCAGCCGGATCGAAGCGGTGGGCCAGGGTACGCCCCAGCCCCGGCCAGGAGAGGAAACGGTCGATCTCCAGGGCGGCAGGCTGTATCCCGGATTCATTGACTGCCACACCCACCTGGGCATGTGGGAGGACGGCCTGACCTTTGAGGGGGACGACGGCAACGAGGAAACCGATCCGGTCACGCCCCAGCTGCGCGCCATTGACGCGGTCAACCCGTTGGACCGCTGCTTTGCGGAGGCGCTGGAGAGCGGTGTGACCACCGTGGTGACCGGCCCCGGCAGCGCGAATCCCATAGGGGGCCAGCTGGCGGCGCTGAAAACCGCCGGCCGCTGCATTGACAAAATGATCGTGAAAGCGCCGCTGGCCATCAAGATGGCGCTGGGCGAGAACCCCAAGAGCGTTTACAACGGGAAAAACCAGACGCCCATGACCCGCATGGCCACGGCCGCCCTGATTCGGGAGCAGCTCTTTAAAGCGCGGGAATACCTGGAGAATCTGGAAAAAGCGGAGGCTTCCCGACGGGAACCGGATCCGGAGGGGGAGGAGCTGGAAAAGCCGGAGTTCGATGTGAAGTGCGAGGCGCTGCTGCCAGCCCTGCGGCGGGAGATTCAGGTGCATTTCCACGCCCACCGTGCCGACGATATTTTCACGGCCATCCGTCTTGGCAGGGAGTTCCAGCTGGACTACGTCATTGTTCACGGCACGGAGGGACACCTGATCGCTGAGGAGCTGCGGGAGGAAGGGGCGCGGGTGTTGTGCGGGCCGTTCCTCAGTGACCGCTCCAAACCGGAGCTGCGCAATCTCACGCCCCGGTCGCCGGGGCTGCTTTCCCAGGCTGGCCTGCGGCCTGCCATCGTTACCGACCACCCGGTCATTCCGGTGCAGTACCTGCGGCTGTGCGCCGGCCTTGCCGCGGCGGAAGGGATGGATCCCATTGAGGCGCTGAAAGCGGTCACCCTATACCCGGCGCAGATCTGCCGCCTGGATGATTCGGTCGGTTCCATCGAAATTGGAAAGGATGCGGACCTTACCCTGTTCGACTGTGACCCGCTGTCTCTGGGCGCCAAACCCCGGCTGGTGATGGTCAACGGGAAAATCGTCGTTTCGCAACGGTAAGTAAGGAAAAGGAGTGGTTCCCATGAAGAAAAAACTGAGAAAACTGATGATCGGCGGCCTGGCTTTGGGCGGCCTTGCGGCAGTTTGCTACGCGACCCGCCGCAAAGATACGTTTTCCATCGTCCTCAAAGAAAATCTCACGGAAGGCTGCCTTTGGCGCTACACCAATGAACCGGCCGGCGTGATTCGGGAGTGCGCGTCAGATTATCTGCACTGCATTTCTGACAGGGAAAGCGGCGGGGACTATGGCCAGCACAAGTGGACCTTCACGCCGATTGCCAGGGGGGAGGCGCTGCTGCGGTTCCAGTATGTGCGCCCATGGGCCAGCGAGGAGCCGCCGCTGGTCACCGCCGTCTATCGTGTGACGGTGGACAGCGACCACAAAACCTCCTGCGAGCTGGTGGAGCATTCCGGCAATTTTAACGATTACGCATTGTCTGTGGGGTGAGCAGGATGAGAGTGATTCCCGTTTCAGAGATCACAAAGGCGGTCCGCCAGCTTTGCATCGACGCAAACCGGGTGCTGCCTGCCGATCTGGAACAGCGCATCTGCGTGTGCGGCGAACAGGAGCAAAACCCGACAGGCAAGGCGATTTTGCAGGATCTGCAAAAAAATATGGACGCGGCCAGGGAGCTGCAAATCCCCATCTGCCAGGATACCGGCATGGCGGTGGTGTTCGCGGAGATCGGCCAGGAGGTGGCCCTCACCGGCGGCAGCTTTGAAGCGTCTGTCCACGAGGGCGTGCGGCAGGGTTACCTGGAGGGTTTGCTGCGTTGCTCCATTGTGGAGGACCCGCTGCGCCGTGTCAACACCAACGACAATACGCCGGCGGTGATCCATACCCGCATTACAGACGGCGACCGGGTCAGGCTGACTGTGGCGCCCAAGGGCTTTGGCAGCGAGAATATGAGCAAGCTGAAGATGTTCACGCCGGCGGCCAGCCGGTCGGACATCATCGACTTTGTGGCAGAGGTGGCCCGTGCTGCCGGCAGCAACCCCTGCCCGCCCATGCTGCTGGGCGTAGGCATCGGCGGCGATTTTGAGCTGTGCGCTTACCTTGCAAAAAAGGCGCTGTGCCGCAGCGTTTCCCAGCCCAATCCGGATCCCTTTTATCAGGAAATGGAGCGGGAAATGCTGGAGCGCGTCAACGGCCTGCAAATCGGGCCGCAGGGCTTCGGCGGGGACGTCACGGCCCTTGGCGTAGCCATTGAGCAGTATCCCACCCATATCGCCGGACTGCCGGTGGCGGTCAACGTGGGCTGCCATGTGACCCGCCACAAGAGCGCGGTGTTGTAGCGCTGCCCGCAAACGCAGCCTTCCAACAGCGCGGCTTTTGGGGAAAATCCGCTTGACAGCGTCATGGAAAGGTGCTATAATCAAAAAGCTGATTTCCTGCTGATTTTCTAAGGGAACCGGCTTGTGCGGCGGTAATGCGCTGGTGTAGCTCAGTTGGTAGAGCAGCTGATTTGTAATCAGCAGGTCGGGGG
>CAZFHQ010000011.1:14193-17352 GCA_964519325.1 uncultured Clostridium sp. | reverse complement strand
GGGGGAGAGCAGGTTGAGCGGGCAGTTGAGCGACTGCACCGCCGCCACCAGCTGGGGGAACAGCCCCAGGCTGAACAGGAACATATGCGCCACAGTAATGCCCACGCCGGAGAAAAAGGAGGCCCACACCGCCGCCCGCGTGATCTTTTTGGAATAGAGGCCGTAGAGGAACGGCGCGAGGAAGGCGCCGGCCAGCGCGCCCCAGGAGATGGACATCAGTGTGGTGATGTAGGTGTTCGGGTTGAGGGCGATGATGACGGAAAGCACCAGGAACGCCGCGATGAAGATCCGCATGAGCAAAACCTGCTTGTTTTCAGCCAGGGGCTTTTTCCGCTCGATGACCGGTTTGATCATGTCGATGGTCAGGGTGGAGCTGGAGGTCAGCACCAGGGAAGAAAGCGTGGACATCGAAGCGGACAATACCAGCACGACCACAACGCCCATCAGGATGTCCGGCAGAGCGGACTGCAGCATGGCCGGTACGATGCTGTCATACACCAGGCTGCCGGTGGTCGGGTTGGTGATCGCTTCGGCTGTGGTGTAGAGCCGCCCGAAGCCGCCAAGAAAGTAAGAACCGCCGGAAACGACAAGCGCAAACAGGGTGGAGATGACCGTGCCGCGCTTGATGGCGCCGTCGTCCTTGATGGCGTAGAATTTGCCGACCATTTGGGGCAGGCCCCAGGTGCCAAGTGAGGTAAGGATCACAACGCCCAGCAGGTTGATCGGGTCCGGCCCAAAGATGGAGTTCAGGCTGTTGGCCGGCACGCCGTCGGTGATCTGGCCCAGGTTTGCCAGCGCCGTATACAGGCCGCCCTGCTTTGCCACCGCGAAGAAAACAACGGCGGCAATGCCTGCCAGCATGATGATGCCCTGCACAAAATCATTGATGGCCGTTGCCATGTAGCCGCCCAGGATGACATAAATTGCTGTGAGCACCGCCATGCCGATGATGCAATAGGCGTAAGGGATGCCAAAGGCCATTTCAAACAGGCGGGAAAGGCCGTTATAAACGGAGGCGGTGTAAGGGATGAGAAAGACGAACACAATGCCGGAGGAGGTGACCTTCAGCCCCTTGGAGCCGTAGCGGTGCTCAAAGAATTCCGGCATTGTGGCGGTGTTCAGGTGCTTAGACATCACGCGGGACCGCCTGCCCATCAGGAGCCAGGCCAGCATACTGCCGATAAAGGCGTTGCCCAGGCCGATCCATGTGGCGGAAACGCCGTAGTTCCACCCAAACTGGCCCGCGTAGCCAATGAACACAACGGCGGAAAAATAAGAGGTGCCATACGCGAAGGCGGTGAACCATCCGCCAAGATTTCTGCCGCCCAGCACAAAATCAGAGACACTCGCCGTTTTGCGGCGGCAGTAAACGCCAATGCCGATCATAACGATCAGATAAGCAATCAGGATGATCCAAACAAACATAACGAATCCCCCATAATTCAATGTTTTAAAGCATAGATGCTTTGAATTGCTAAAGTTACTGATAGTATAGCCCGATTTTATGGGTTCGTCAAGGGAGAAGCCCGCCTGCCCCGCAAAGCCAAACGGTTTTCCAAAAGGATCCCCGTCCTGGCTGCTTGTAGTAAAGTGACAAAAGATTTGGTGAAAATTAGGGAAAAAAT
Organism: uncultured Clostridium sp.; assembly: GCA_964519325.1. Lineage (GTDB taxonomy): Bacteria > Bacillota > Clostridia > Oscillospirales > Acutalibacteraceae > UMGS1071. The sequence goes on along the minus strand of CAZFHQ010000011.1, from coordinate 15,727 downwards.
CGGTGGATTTTTCAGATTGAATGATAGCGCCCATTTTAAAATTGTGCATCTTAACAAAATGTTCAAAGTTTTGTAAAAAAATCGAGACTTTTCCCAATTGATGTGCTAAAATAAGGGTAGAACTCATTTCGAAACAGTGATTGTTCTGGAGTTGGATTTTAGTTGTATTCTGAAAGGAGTGTTTCGGTTATGGGAGTAGCCGCATTGGTCTTAGGCATCGTTAGTATCATCCTCGGCGCCGCTTTTTCCTGGACTGTCTGGGTTGGTATTGTCGGAATCGTTTGTGGCGCGGCCGGCATTGTGCTCGGTGCGATCGGCAGAAAAACGCATCCGTCGGATTCCCTTGCTCTGGCCGGCCTGGTGCTCAGCATCGTTGGCCTGGCAATCAGCGCGATCTGCGTGATTTCCTGTGCTGCCTGCTATTGCAGCACTTATGGAGCTTTGTGGAATTATTACCTGTAATAACCAGGGCAAGGTTACCTTGCGCATGGGGGAGCCGGAGGAGATCCGGCTTCCCCATTTTCACATTGCGTCCTGCCGCGCAAGTTAGGAGGGTTGGCGCTTGTATCCCTATGTCTCGATTTTTGGCTGGCAGCTGCCCAGCTATTGGATCATGTCCATGTGCGGCCTGCTGATCGCTTATGGCTTTTTAATGCTTTACCGCAAAAAATTCACCATCGCAAGCATGGATGTGCTGCACTTGTTCCTGTTTGCTATCATTGGTGCGCTGGCCGGCGCCAAGCTGCTGCATCTCATCATCATTTTGCCCATCATCATTGGCAATTTTGGGTTTTTAATGCAGAATCTGGACGTCTTGGCCGATCTGCTTGTCAGCGGCTATGTGTTCTACGGCGGGTTAATCGGCGGGTTCCTGTTCTGCCTGTGGTACTGCAAAATGTTCAAAATTTCCATGGGAGAGGTGTCAGAGCTGTTTGCGCCGGCGCTGCCGCTGTTTCATATCTTTGGCAGGATCGGCTGCTTTTTGGCCGGCTGCTGCTATGGCATCGAGGTGCCATGGGGCGTCGTCTATACCAATTCCGCCTCAGGGCCAAACGGCGTGCCGCTGCTGCCCCTGCAGCTCATTGAATCCGGCTGCAACGTGCTGATTTTTGCCGCGGTTCTTGTGTTCGGCCATTTTTACCGTGGCCGCCGGCTGGCCTTTCCCTTTTATATCGTGGCGTACGCCGTCTGCCGTTTTGTGCTGGAATTTTTCCGCGGCGACGCTGTGCGCGGCGTGTTTTTGCTCTCCACTTCCCAGTGGGTGGCCCTTGGGCTTGTGGCCGCGGTTTTCATTTGGTTTTTTGCCGTTTATCGGCGGAAGAAGCCGCAGGCTGCCTGACCGCGCGGACATTCCGTTTGCAAAACAGAAAGCGCCCCGTCCTGACCAGAGATGCACAGTCTGGCGGGCGGGGCGCTTTGCGCTGGCGGGTTATTCGATGGATTTCAGGCTTTCCACCATATCCAGCCGTTTCAGCTTAAAGTGGAGCGCCACATTGACAACCAATGTGAATAAGAGCGTGAGGACGCCGGCGTA
>CAZFHQ010000011.1:6511-14183 GCA_964519325.1 uncultured Clostridium sp. | reverse complement strand
CAGTAGAAGGGGATGACCGGCGAGAACATGACGGCGTCTACCTCGGCGACCTGGAGGACAAAGCGCTCCAAAAAGATGCCGCCAAACAGCCCGATCACAATACCGATGACGCTGCAAATGATATTTTCCCGGTAAATATATGCGGAGGTTTCGCCGTCCCGGTAGCCCAGCACCTTCAGGGTAGCCAGCTCCCTGGTCCGCTCCGCCACGTTGATATTGACCAGGTTATACAGCACGATAAAGGCCAGCGCGCCGGCAGAAACGATGATCACGACGACCACGCTGTTTAAGTTGGAGATAATATCCTGGAAATTATCGGCGGTATCCTTGTTAAAGGAGGCGCCCAGCAGCAGGTCGTTTTGCGTTAACGCAACCGAGATGCTGTCCTGATATTCCTCGCCGGCTGTGTTGATGAGGATACAGTTGGATTCCGGCTCGCCGACCGCTGCCGCATAGAGGGCGGGCGTGAGGAACACATAGTTGCCCGCGTAGTTTTCGTTAATGCCGGCGATGGTGAAGTCCACAGCCGCGTCGTTGACCGTCAGGGTCAGGGAGTCGCCAACGCCAACGCCGCAGAGACGCGCCAGCTTTTCCGTGACGATCACGCCGCTGTCGTCCAGCGTTAACGGCGTTTGCTCCGTGCGGTCATGCAGGTCCACATAGTCCTTGAATTCTTCCGGGTCCGAGGGGGCGAACATCACCGCGTCCGCTGTGTTGCCGCTTGTTTTTTGCGCCGTCGCGTTCGTCATGGTGACCCACATTTGGGAGACAACGCCGTCGATCTGCCGCACGTCGGAGAATGCCGTTTCCTTTTCTTCCTCGGTGAGGCCGTCCGCCAGGGAGACAGCGCCGTCAAACAGCATGACTGTGTCAAACTGAATGTCCGCGATGGACTGGATGCCGTACTGCATCCCAAAGCCGGTAAGCATCAGGGCAGTGCAGCCCGCAATGCCGACGATCGTCATCAGCGAGCGCTTTTTGTAGCGGAGCAGGTTGCGCAGGGTCAGCTTCATGGCAAAGGGGATCTTTTTCCACAGGGCGGTCCACCGCTCCAGCAGGATGCGTTTGCCGGCCGGCGGGGCTTTGGGGCGCATCAGCGCGGCAGGCTGCGCATACAGCTCTTTGTAGCAGGCAAACAGGGTGGCGGCGATCATGGAGAACAGGCCCACCGCGGTGCAGAGCAGGGCCATGTCCCAGTGAAAGACCGCCTGAAAATCAGGGATATTATAAGCGCTGCTGTAAGCCAGATAAAGGACGCTGGGAAAGAGGACAAAGCCCACCGACAAGCCGAAGGCGCAGCCCAGCAGCGTGGCGGCGGCGGCATACAGCACATATTTCATCATGATAGCGGCCTTGCCGTAGCCCAAGGCTTTCAGGGTGCCGATCTGGGTGCGGCGTTCCTCGACCATGCGGGTCATGGTAGTCAGGCACACCAGCACGGCGATCAGAATGAAGAAAACGGGCAGCACAGCGGAGACGTTTTTCAGGCGGTCCGCGTCGGTGCCAAAGTCCGGGTAGCCCACGTTGTCGTCGCGGGTCCAAACGTACCAGACCGGCGCTTCCAGGTCGTCGAGGGCAGCTTCGTTTTCCGCGATCTCCTCGCGGGCGTCCGCAAGCTGCTGGTCGGATTCCGCCTTGCCTTCTTCGTATTCCTGCTGGCCGTCGGCCAGCTCCCGCTCGCCGTCAGCCAGTTCTAGCTCCGCCTGGGCAAGCTGCTGCTCCGCCTGGGCAAGCTGCTGTTCCGCGTCGGTGATCTGCGTGTTGTAGGACGCCCGCTGCGCGGCCAGTTCAGCCTGCGCGTCAGACAACTCGGTTTTGCCCTCGGCGATCGCGCTGGCGGCCGCGTCAAGCTGCGCTTTTGTGTCGGTAAGCTGGCTGCGGGCGCTGTCCAGTTTGGCTTGCGCCGCCGCAAGCTGTGCTTCGGCCTCTGCCGCGCCTGCCTGATATTGGGCGTATTGTTCGTTGTAGGCGGCAAGGCCGGTTTGGTATTCCTGCCGCTTCTCATCCAGCGCCGCCTGCTGTGTTTCCAATTGCCGGCCGGCTTCCTCCAGCTGCGCAAAGCTCGCCTCCAGCTCTGCCATGGCACTGGCATACTGCTCAGGCGGCAGCTGATCCTTCATTGCTTCCAGCGCGGCTTTTTGCTCTGTCAGTTCAGCCCGGGTTTCCTCCAGCTGCGCTTTGGCGCTGTCCAGCTGTGCCTGCCCCTGGTCCAACTGCGCTTTGGCTTCGTCCAGCTGGGCTTTCGCGGCAGCCAGCTGCTGTTCTGCCTGGGCAAGCTGCTGCTCCGTTTTCTGCCGTTCCTCCGCCAACTGCGCCTGACCTGCTTCGATCTCCGCAACGGCGCCGTCATACTGGCTTTCGTATTGGTCCAGCGCCTCCTGATATGCCGCTTCCTGCTGGCGCAGCTCAGCCGAGGCGCTGTCAAGCTGGGCCTGCGCGTCTTCTAACTGCCGCTGGCCGCTGGCTTTTTCTGATGCAAAGGCGGCTTTCTGGCTTTCCAGTTCCGCTGTGCCGTCGGCCAATTCCGCTTTTCCCTCCGCGAGCTGTCGGGCCGCGTCGTCCAGCTGGGCTTTGGCGTCGGCCAGGGTTTCCCGCTGTTCATCTTCCGCGTCGGCCAGTTCCCGCTTTGCGTCGTCCAGCGCTTCGGTGGCATCCGCCCTGATTTGTGTATACCGGGCGGCGCCCCTGCCGTCTGCGAATTCCTCCAGCAGCGGCGTTTTGGCGTCGATCAGGTCCTCATAGGCGCTGGTAAAGGGGTCCAGCAGCGCGGCGCCCTGGACGGTAGCGTAAAGGTCGGTATAAACATCCAGCGCAAAGGCCTCCTCCGGCACCGCGATAAACGCGGTCAGCGAGCCGTTGCCAATGGTGGTGGAGCCTCTGGAGAAATTGATGTATAAGGGCGATTGGACGACGCCCACGACCGTGAAGGTATCCGTGACCAGGGTGTCCGCCAGGTCAGTGTCGGCGCTGCCGCTGGCAACGGTGATCGTTTCCCCAATGGCAAAGTTGTCCGGCGCTTTGGAAATGGCATCCACAACGCACTCGTCCGCCGCCTCCGGCATCCTGCCCTCCAGCAGCTTATATTGGTTCAGGGCCTGGCCCTCGCCGCTGTAGGACATGATCTTGACGTTGGCCTCCTGGGTGGTGCCGTAATTGGCGATCACGTCTGCGCTGTAGGCTGGCATCACCGTGTCGATCTCAAGATCGTCCCGCCGGTTTTCCAGCGCGTCCAGGTCCTCCTCTGTAATGCCGTAGGTGGACACCAGATGAAAATCCATCAGGTCGGTGGCTTCATAGTAGCTTTCGGCGGTCAGTTTCATGTCGGCGGAGGTGACGTTGACGCCGGCAAAGAAGCCCGCGCCCAGGGCGACGATCGCGAAGATGGACAGAAAGCGGCCTTTGGTTTTCCAGATCTCCCGAAAGAAGTCTTTGATCATTGTTTTGTTCACCGGGGGACCTCCTTTCCGCGGGATTGACAATGGTCAGGAACCTACCACTCGATCTCCTCCACCGGCGTGGGATGTTCGTTGACGGTGATGTTCTCCACCTTGCTGTTTTTCATATGGATGACCCGATCCGCCATTGGCACGATGGCCAGGTTGTGGGTGATGACGACGACGGTCATTCCGCTGTTCCGGCAGGTGTCCTGGAGCAGCTTCAGGATGTTTTTGCCGGTGTTGTAGTCCAGGGCGCCGGTCGGTTCGTCGCAGAGCAGCAGTTTTGGCTTTTTGGCCAGCGCTCTTGCGATGGAGACGCGCTGCTGTTCGCCGCCGGAAAGCTGCGCGGGGAAGTTGTAGATCCGGTCGCCCAGGCCGACCTGCTGCAGCATTTCCACCGCGTCGATGGTATTTTTGCACAGCTCTGTCGCGATCTCTACATTCTCCTTCGCGTTCAGGTTGGGGATCAGGTTATAAAACTGAAAGATAAACCCGATGTCGTTGCGCCGGTAGTTTGTGAGCTGCTTTTTGGTGTAGGACGCAATATCGGCGCCGTCTACCAAAATCGTCCCCTCGTCGCAGGTGTCCATGCCGCCCAAAATGTTGAGGATGGTCGTCTTGCCTGCGCCGCTGCTGCCCACGACAAGGGCAAATTCGCCTTTTTCAATTTCAAAGGAAACGCCGTCGGAAGCGGTGATGATCACCTCGCCCATGCGGTACCGCTTGTATACATTTTTCAGGGAAATATAGGCTGCCATGGCGGTTCACCTCCAGATGCGGTAAGCGTTTTGACGCTTTGTGTACTTAACCATATTATAGCTGTTTCAGGTCAGGTTTTCAACGCGGGCAAGAGAAAATGATTCACAAAAATCAGGCGGCTTTTTTTGCTTGCCAGGCGCGGCCTTGCTGCCTGAAAATTCTCAATAACGGCTTATTGAGAAAAAACAGGCGGGTAGCGCTTGCCAAAATCACAGCGGGGCCGTATCATAAAAGCAGAAGGCAGCGCTCCGGCGCGGCCCTTCCCAGCTTTTCTTTTTGGTGATCCATTCCGAAAGGGATTGTATCATAGCACACTTACCGTGCGTTGTTTGGTAAGTATTTTCTTTTCATTCTCCCCAAATAAACGGCCGCGCCAAACTGTTTTTGGCACGGCTGTTGTTTCTGTTGGGAAAAGTGATACAAAACCGCTTGCCGTGCCGACGGGCGCGGCGGACTGACGGATGCTATGGCAGCCCCTTGCGCGGGGCTGCTTTTTTGCGCTGTTTTTCCCAGCCCGTTGACGGCATCGCCCGCCCGTGGTATGATCAGGGAAACGAAAGGGGTGGCGGCAGTGTATGATGTAGTAGCGCTGGGCGAGATTTTGGTGGATTTTTGTCAGTCCGGTACCGTGGAGGGGGTTCCGCAATTCGGGGCGTATCCCGGCGGCGCGCCTTGCAACGTGCTGGCTTATCTGGCACGGCACGGCAGAAAAACCGGCTTCATTGGGCGGGTGGGCAGCGACCTGCTGGGGCGTTACCTGCGGGATACCGCTGCGAACGCGGGAATCGACACGCGGGGGATCACCGTTGACCCGCAGGCCAACACCACGCTGGCCTTTGTCAGCACAGACGCGGCGGGGGAGCGGGGGTTTTCCTTTTTCCGCAATGCCGGCGCGGACTGCCGCCTTTCTGCCGCGGCGGTCGATTTTGCGCTGATCGCCCAAAGCAGGATCTTCCACTTTGGCTCCCTCTCCATGACCCATGCGGCTTGCCGGGGCGCTACGGCAGCAGCGGTACAGGCGGCCAGGCAAAGCGGCGCGCTGATCTCCTTCGACCCCAATTACCGACCGATGCTCTGGGAGAGCGAGGCGCTGGCGCGGGAGCAAATGCGCTTTGGGTGCAGCGCCTGCGATTTTCTCAAAATTGAGCGCTCGGAGCTTGCCTTCCTCACCGGCATTGCGGACGAACGGGCAGCGGTAGAGCGGCTTTTGGCAGAGTTTCCCATCACTTTGGTGACGGTCACCGCAGGCGCGGGCGGCGCCGCCGCCTATTATGGCGGCACGGTTGTGCGGCAGGCCGCCGTACCCGTTGATGCCCCGGTCGACACCACCGGCGCCGGCGACGCTTTTTGCGGCGGCTGCCTCGACTGGCTGCTGTCCCATCCCATCGGCAGCCTGACGCCCGATTCGCTGCGCCAGATGCTCCGGCGGGCCTGTGCCGGCGCTGCGCTCGTCGTCACAAAGCAAGGCGCGCTGCTCTCCATGCCGACCCGCGCCCAGGTGGACGCAGCCCTCTGATCCCCGCAGCATGTCCCCACAGCCATGGCGCAGCCATCGGCTGTTTTTTTTTGCGCCCCGGCGCCGGCATCCCCGCTGTCATGATTTCACAGAATTTTCCGCCCTTCATACGATAGTGCAGGGGAAAAATCTGATTTTTGTGATTAAATGCCATTCCGGCGGCAATACTAAACGCAGAGCGGAATGACAAATTTGAAAGTTGGAGCGTGGGATTATGCTGGTGCATCGAGGAGAGATTTATTACGCGGATCTGAGTCCGGTCGTCGGTTCTGAGCAGGGCGGCGTGCGGCCTGTTTTGATTGTGCAGAACGACGTGGGCAACCGGTTCAGCCCTACGGTGATCGCGGCGGCCATCACCAGCCAGCGGTCCAAGGCGAACCTGCCTACCCACATTACCCTGCACGCGGTGGATTCCGGCCTGGCCAGGGATTCCATCGTCCTGCTGGAGCAGGTGCGCACCCTGGATAAGCACCGGCTCAAGGAGCGTATGGGCAGGCTGGATGACGCTTCTATGGGACAGGTGGACCATGCCCTTTCCGTCAGCTTTGGGTTGGAGCCGGCAGCTTCCCGCCGGCAGGCTACATAAGATAGCCGATGCATAAACAGCGGGGCGGCAGGGTACACTGATCTTGCAGAAAGGAGTGTTGCAAATGGCATTGACGGCAAAAGAGCTTTCCGCCCTCGAAGATCAGTTGAGCGGGGAGAAATTACTGGTAACAAAATGCAAGGCGTATGCCCAGATGTGCGATGACCCGGAGCTGAAGCAAAAATGCGAAGCCCTGGCAGGCAAGCATCAGTCCCACTATGAAAAGCTGCTGAAATTTTTAGATTAGGAGGCAAACCATGGCCCAGAAGTGTATGCAGGACAAAGAACTGATGGATGATGTGCTGGCGTCGGAAAAGGCGATGACCGGCAGCTACAACACGTTTACCAACGAGTGCTCCACGGCGCGGGTGCGGGATGAGTTTCTCAATATCCTCAACGATGCGCACCAGATCCAGGCGTCTGTGTTTGACGAAATGAAAAAGCGGGGCTGGTATCCCACACCGGCCGCCGAGCAGAATAGGATCGCCCAGGCGCGGCAAAAGTTCCAGAACGAAAAGCCGACCGCCTGACCCTGAAACCCCACTGAAACCGGCAGCACCGTGCGGCATTGGCCGTCCGGTGCTGTTTGCCGTACAGGTTTTGACAGAAACCGGAGCCCTCCATCGGTTATAATCAAAGCAGAACATGAGAAAGGAGGCGTATGCCATCGCCGCACGACCGATCATTTATTTGGATGTGTTGCTGTCGGTCAATCTGTTCCTGAATTATTTTTTACTGCTGGTCACGGCAAAATTCCTGGGCGTACCCTATCAAAAGCGCCGGCTGCTGCTGGGCGCTTTGCTGGGCGCCGGCTTTTCGCTGGTGATCCTGCTGCCGGAGCTTCCGGTTTTTCTCAGCGCGCTGGTCAGGCTCCCCATGTCCGCCGCTATGGTGGCGGCTGCCTACAGGCTGCCCAACTGGCGGGCTTTTTGCAAACACCTGGCTTGCCTTTACGCGGCCAGCTTTTGCTTTGCCGGCATCATGCTGGCTGCCTCTTACTGCTTTCAGCCGCCTGGTCTGGTGATCCGCAACACGGCGGTCTATGTGGCGGCCTCGCCCCTTAGCCTGCTGGCGGTCACGGTGGCCTGTTATTTTGCCGTTACGCTCCTCTACCGCATCACAGGCCGCCGCCATCAAGCCGGCAGCTTCTGTACGGTCGAGCTTTGGCAAGACGGTCAAAAGGCGGTGTTCACCGCGAAAATCGACACCGGCAACAGCCTGGCGGAGCCGTTCTCCGGCCTGCCGGTGGCGGTGGTGGAGGAATCGGCTGTCTCGGCGGTGCTGCCGCCGGAGCTGCCGCGGGCCGCGGCCGGCGCAGCGCCTGCTTATCGCGGGACACAGCTGCGCGTGATACCCTATGATTCCGTCGGCGGG
>CAZFHQ010000011.1:0-6501 GCA_964519325.1 uncultured Clostridium sp. | reverse complement strand
TTCCGGCCACAGCGGTGCCGCATCCGCTGCGGGAAAACCGTGCGGGAGACCACGGCGTTTTATCTTGCCGTCAGCCGGCAAAAGCTGGGCGGCAGTTATCAGGGGCTGCTGAACCCGGAGATCCTTTCCACAGGGAACGACGCAACACCGCCGCAAAACAAAGAATTGGAGGCAGAAGAATGAAACAGAAACAAAAGCAAGTTCCGCCGCTGCGCATACTGCTGTTCCGCGTGATGTCACGGGTGCAGGGCGCGCCGGCTGTCCACTATATCAACGGGCCGGAGACGCTGCCGCCGCCGCTGACGGCCGAGGAGGAAGCGGCCGTGATGGAACGGGTCCGCAGCGGGGCGGAAAACGCGCGGGAGCCGCTGATCACCCACAATTTGCGGCTCGTCGTTTACATATCAAAAAAATTTGAGTCCCCGTCCGCGGGCATCGAGGACCTGATCTCCATCGGGACGATCGGCCTGATCAAGGCGGTGAACACCTTCCGCCCGGAGCGGAACATCAAGCTGGCGACCTACGCCTCCCGATGCATTGAGAACGAGATCTTAATGTATCTGCGCAAAAGCTCCCAGCTCCGCAACGAGATCTCCATCGACGATCCGCTGAATGTGGATTGGGATGGCAACGAGCTGCTTCTCTCTGATGTGCTGGGCAGCGACCAGAATACGGTGAACCAGGACCTTGAGCGGGAGGTGGAGCGGCAGCTCCTGTTGGAGGCGGTGTCCAATTTGCCGGAGCGGGAGCAGAAGATCATGCATTTGCGCTTTGGCCTGAACGAAACCAGGGAACACACCCAAAAGGAGGTGGCCGACTGCCTGGGTATTTCCCAGTCCTACATTTCACGGCTGGAAAAGCGGATCATGGAGCGGCTGCGCAAGGATTTGGAGCGGGTCGGCTGACGTTGGAATTTTTATCGGGCGCACCCTTGCAAATGAGCGGATTCTTTTGTAGAATAGAAGAAACCGGACGATTATGGAGGGGAGACACGCCATGCGGATCTCAAAGGTGGAATATTATTTGAATATTGCCAGGGCAGTAGCCAGGCGTTCAACCTGCCTGCGGCGGCAGTATGGCGCGGTGATCGTCAACAACGACGAGATCATCAGCACCGGCTATAACGGCTCGCACCGCGGCGCGGACAACTGCTGCGACGTGGGCGTCTGCTGGCGGGAGGCCCACGGCATCCCCCACGGCCAGCAGTATGAGAAGTGTGTGGCGGTCCACGCCGAGCAGAACGCGATCATTTCTGCCGCCCGCTCCGATATGATCGGCTCCACCCTGTATCTGGCAGGCTTTGAGGGCGAACGGGAGATCGTCGGCGAGCCATGCCTGATCTGCCACAAGATGATCATGAACGCGGGGATCGCCAGGGTCGTCAATCTCCTGGACCTGCAATTGGAACAAGCGGGCGCTGCCGGCTCCGGTGCAGAAACCGGCGGTCGGGCGTGCGGCTGCGGCCGCGATGGGAACGGCAAACAGAATCTATGACAACAGACACGAACGGCCACGCAGGGCCAGGTTCGTGTTTTTTTATTCGGGATTTCAGCGTGAACAGGGCCGCGCAAAAGTAAAAATCTTGTCAAACATGGGAACATACGGGTAACCTTTCTTGCCTTTTTCTACCCACTTTGGTATGATGTTACATAAGGGGAGTCTTTTTTTCGGGAAAAAAGACGAACTTGCTGATCATTTGCGAAAGGAAGGTTTCACGGATGAAAACCAGAAAAATTCTGTGTGCGCTGCTGGCTTTGGTGATGCTGCTGGCCAGCGCGCCGGCAACCGCGTTTGCCGCGGAAATTACGGCGGCAGAGCAGACAGAAACGTATGACGAAACTGCGGAAGAAGCGAACATCAGTGGAAACCTGATGAACGGCGGCATGGCCACCTCCTATGACGGCGTTGTGTATTACGTCAACACGGAGGACGGCGGCTGCCTGTATGCGGAGGAGAACGGCGCTGCGCGGAAGCTGACGGATTACAGTGTGCAGTATCTGAATGTGGACGGCGACGGGACGCTGTATTTCACGGCTGTGGACGGCGCGTCCGGTTTGACGAAGATCAACTGGTACCGCATTGCCACGGGAGAGAGCGGCACGCTGTTTTCCGTTGACCTGTACGAGGGCATCAAAAACCTGATTGTGCAGGATGGCGTCTGTTATTTTATCAGCAACGGCGTTGTCTGTTCCATGGACCTGGCGACCGGCGCCGGCAATACCCTGCTGGACGGGCGCTCTGACGTAACGGCGTTTTTGCTGTATGACGGCGGCTATGCCTACAGCTATTATACAGAGAACGGCAGCACCCCGATCGTTGTCTACCAGTATCAAACGATGGAAGAAACGGTCGTGACCCAAACCTCCGGCGGCTTTGACCTTTGCGGCGATATGGTCTATTTCGCCAACAGCGCGGACGGCTTGTGTCTGTACCGGGTCGGGCTGGACGGCAGCGGGGCGGAGCGATTGACCGACGAGGCGGTGTGCAACATCGTCGCGCTGGATAATAAAGTCTACTATAAGGAACGTTCCGCTGATTCTGTGGTGCAGGTATATCAAATTGAAAAAGACGCAGTGGAGGAGGAGATCGCCGGAAGCTGCACGGAGTTCACCGTGCTGCCGGACGAGGAGGTCGTCACCAGCGACAGCGCCGTAGCGGAGCTGGATGAGGTGGAGACACTGTCCGGACAGGAAGGGCTGGTCGCCTCGGCTACGGCCACCTCCAGCGAGTACAAAACCTGGAAGCAGTACGACAGCCGGTGGGGCAGCCTGCAGGTGGGCACCAGCGGCAGGACCATGGGGCAAATCGGATGCCTGGTGACAAGCCTGGCGATCTGCATCGTCCATTCCGGCGTGCGTTCCGAAAGCTCCTTTGACCCTGGCGTCTTTGTCACAGCGATGAACAATAACGGCGGCTTTACCTCCGGCGGCGAGCTGTACTGGTACAAGGTGACGGATGTGGTGCCGGAATTCGAGGTGAATAACTGGAAGGAAACCGTCAGCGGCATGACCAAGTCGGAGATCGTCTCGATCATCTCAGAGCATCTGGCCGCGGGGCAGCAGGCAGTGGTGAATGTGAACAACGGCGGCCACTGGGTAGCGGTGGATTCCATCAGCGGCGGCAACGTGCTGATCTGCGACCCTGGCTACACCAAAACCCGCCTGTTCCAAACCAGCACGAGCGACAGCCTGGGCTATGCGCTGAGCACAGTCATCATTGTTTCCACTTATAACGTGACGGGCGCTTCCACCGGCAATCAAGAGGCTACGGCCACCTATGTGACGACCGCGAACCTGAATTACCGTGCCAGCCCTAACGGAACCCTTGTGGGAACCCTTACCAAAGGCGCGACCGTGCAGGCGGTGTACGGAGATACAAAGGTGGCCGGCGGGATGCTCTGGCAGAAGATCATCGTAAACGGCTCGCATTATTATGTTGCGGCGCAATACTTACAGCTTGCTTCCGCGGCCACTTCCCTTGCGAAGGTAACCGGCCTGACCGCCGTCAAAAAGACAGACACGACCCTGAAGCTGCAATTCAACGCGGTGGTCGGCGCGGACGGCTATCAGATCTATGACGCGGCAACCAATCAGCGCCTGGCCACCTGCACCACCCAGAACGGCCGCGCGGTGCTGATCAAGACGATCACGGGCCTCAACCCCGGCGAAAAGCGCAAATATAAGGTGCGGGCTTATGCTACGGTGAACGGCGCCAAGGTTTACGGCTCGTTTTCCTCCACCTACAGCAAGGCGACCTCCGGCGTCTATCTGTCGCAGGTGACCGGCCTGAAGGCCATCAAAAAGACAGAAACGACCCTGAAGCTGCAATTCAACGCGGTTTCCAGCGCGGACGGCTATCAGATCTACGACGCGGAAACGAATACGCTGCTGGCCACCTGCACCACCCAGAACGGCCGCTCGGTGCTGACCAAAACGATTACGGGCCTGACCGCCGGCGAGAAACGGAAATATAAGGTACGGGCCTATGCCACAGAGAACGGCACCACTTATCACGGCGCGTTTTCCGCCACCTATACCAAGGCGACAGCAGGCCCCACCCTGGCGCAGGTGACTGGCCTGAAGGCCATCAAAAAGACAGAAACGACCCTCAAGCTGCAATTTAACGCGGTAGACAGCGCTGACGGCTATCAGATCTACGACGCGGAAACGAACACGCTGCTGACCACCTGCACCACCCAGAACGGCGGCGCGGTGCTGATCAAAACGGTCACGGGCCTCAACGCGGGCGAAACGCGCAAATACAAGGCGCGGGCCTATGCCACGGTGAGCGGCGTCCATTATTACGGCCCGTTCTCCGAGGTCTATTCCAAAGCGACGGCAAAGGCTGCCACCGTAACGCTGGTCAAATACAAGGTAACGGCCGACGGGCTGAATTACCGGTCGTCGCCCGGCATGAGCGGTACCATCAAGGGGCAGGTGACCAAGGGTACCACAGTTTCTGTGGTCAGCGGCTACTCCCGCGTCATGGACGGCGTGACCTGGTACAAAATCAAGCTCAACGGCGCTTACTATTACGTTTCCTCCGATCATTTGAAAAAAGCGTAACAGCCGCGTTACAAAACAAAACAGAAACGGCAAAAGCCACCGTTCCCGCGTGTTGCGGTACGGTGGCTTTGTTAGATGGAACAACAGAGGATCATTTCTCAAGCTCCATGAATTTTTCGTATTCTTCAATGACCTCCTTGGGGTCGCCCTGCATGACAAATTCCCCCTCGTTGATCCAAAGGATCTCCGTGCAGAGCTTGAGCAGCGTATCGTTGTTGTGGGATACGATCATCACAGTACGGTCATCCTGAGAGATCAGCTGTTTGATCTTTTTGTAGCTCTTTTTCTTAAAGCGGGAGTCTCCCACGCTGAGGACCTCGTCGATCAGCATGATGTCCGTTTCCATGATGGCGGTGATGGAAAAGGCCAGCTTGGAGAACATCCCGCTGGAATAGGTGCGCACCGGCTTATCAATAAAATCCCCCAGCTCAGAGAATTCAATGATCTCATTCAGCCGCTCTTTGATCTGTGCCTCGGTGAAGCCCATGAGCAGGCTGGTGAGGAAAATATTCTCTCTGCCGGAGAGGTTTTTTTGGAAACCGACGCCAATGGCCAGCAAGGAGACCGAGTGGCCAAAGGTATTGACGGAGCCGCTGTCCGGCGAATAAATGCCGGCAACGGTGCGCAGCAGGGTAGACTTGCCGCTGCCGTTTTTGCCGACGATCCCGACAACGCTGCCCTTTTTCACATCGAAGGAAACGCCCTTCAGCGCGTGGTAAACCTCTTTTTTGTTGCGGCCCAGCCGGCGCAGCGTTTTCTTAATAGAAAATGATTTCAGGCTCTTATAAGAAACGCTGAGATCGCGTACTTCAATGGCATTTTCAAGCTCGCTCATCATATCACCTTCGCATAGCTGTTTTCATATTTGTATATCGTGCTGATCCCGATGATGCAAAGCAGCAGGCCAATGCCCAGCCAAATGGAAAGCCACAGGTAGTCCGGCATCTCCTGATAGATCAGGATCTTGCGGCTTTGCTCGATCAGAAAGGCGGCGGGGTTGCCGCGCAGCATGATCTTGTTGTAAGGCTCCGGCACCCTGGAATACACATTGTAAAAGATGCCGGAAAGGTAGAAGACCAGCTTGAGGACGATCGCCACGATATTGGAGAGATCCTCCACAAACACGCCGAAGTGCAGCAGGATGGTGGACAGCCCGAAGGTGACGATGATCAGCACGATGGTGACCGGGATAATATGGATGATCTGGAAGCTGAAAGGAACCTGGAAGATCAGCATCAGGATCAGCACCAGGGCAAACGAGATGATCATCTTAAAGAACAGGTTGCCCATCTTTTCCACCGAAAGCACCCATTTTGGCAGATAAACGCGCGTGAGCACGCTTTTCCGCCCCTTTACCAGCTTGACGCTGCCGCTCATCGTTTTGCTGAAAAAGTTCCACACAGTCAGGCCGATGAACACATAGACAGGGAAGTAGGGCTCGCTTTTGTTGAACACCACTTCCGCAATAAACGTGTAGATGATCATAAAGCAGATCGGGTCTAAAAACCACCACATCCAGCTCAGATGGGAAGTGGCGACCTCAGATTTCAGACCGGCTTTGATGGCGTATTTTATATATCGCGCGTATTTTTTCAGGTCAGTAAAAAAACGTTTCAATGTTAAGACTCCTTTATGTTCAGCCCAAAGCGCTACAGCTGGGCAATGCGCCGCAGGATCCGTTCTGTCGCGTGGCCGTCGCAGCTGCCCATAAACGTTTGGCGGAACGCGGCGATCCGCTCCTTCGGCAGGCTGTCTGCCGCGTGCAGCACCGCCTCATACAGCGCTTCGTCCCGCGTGACAACAGGGTAGGGAATATCAGTTTTAAAATCCAGATAAAAACCGCGCCCGCTGACATAGGCTTCGTAATCCGGCGCGAACATGACAGCCGGCTTTTCCAGCAGGGCGTAGTCGAAAATGATCGACGAAAAATCCGTGA
>CAZFHQ010000010.1:0-18171 GCA_964519325.1 uncultured Clostridium sp. | reverse complement strand
AGCCTTCCAGCGCGGCCTTGCCGGTATCTCCGGAGGTCGCCACCAGAATGACGGCGGTTTTGTCGCATTTTGTCTTTTGCAGGGAGTGGGTCAGCAGATGCGGCAGCAATTGCAGCGCCATATCCTTAAAGGCACAGGTCGGGCCGTGCCAAAGCTCCAGCACATGCATGGCGCAGCCGCCGTCGTTCACCGCAACGACCGGCGCCGGATGGCCGCCGGAGAATTTGCCGCCGCCATAAGCGCCCTCGACGCATGCCCGGATCTCTTCCGCGGTAAATTCCGGCAGGAAGTCCGCGATGACCTTGGCCGCCCGGTCAAAATAAGATTGGCCCTGCATGGCAGAAAGGTCGGCCAATGTATAAGACGGCAGGGCCTCCGGGACAAAGAGACCGCCGTTTGAGGCAATGCCCTGCACGATCGCCTGGGACGCCGTTACCGTTAAGGACGAATCTCTTGTGCATTGATAGTTCAAATTCTTCCCCTCCATTTAACAATCATTTTTTCGCATTATATATTGTATAATATTCAACCGCCAATGTCAAAGAGAATCAAAAAATTCCTTCGCATTTTGATAGAAAATCCGGTCGATCAAAACAGAACCCAGCCCCCGCTTGTAAAAATACTCGCCCAAAGCCTCCAGCCCCTCGATCCCGCCGACGGGAGCGAGCACCTCCGCGCCGTCAAAATCAGTGCCAAGGGCCAGCGTTGTTTCGCCGCCCAGAGACAAAAAATGATACACATGGCGAAAGACATCGTCAAAGGCGGCGGCGCCGTCCTCCCGCAGGAACCAGCGGTGGAGGTTTAAGCCTACCAAACCGCCCCGCTCCCGAATGATTTGGAACTGCGCGTCGGTGAGATTACGGGGGTGGCCGCACACAGCCCTGGCGTTGGAATGGGTGGCGATGATCGGCTTTTGCGCCAGCGCCGCCACGTCATAAAACAGCGGGTCGCTGGCGTGGGACACATCCACCACGATGCCGCTTTGCTCCAGCGCCGGGATCACCTGCCGCCCAAAAGCGGTAAGCCCCTTGGGCGCGGGCGCCATTGCGCCGTCGCCAATCTCGTTGCCGCCATTCCAGGTGAGGGTCAGCGCCTTTACGCCGGCGCGCTCCAGCAGGGCAACGTTGGCCAGGTCGCCCGCCAAAACAGCGCCGCCCTCCACCGTCAGGAGGGCATTGCAGCAATTATCCTTTTCGTTGAAATCCTCTTTCTTTCTACAGACTGTAATATTTTTCCCGCACACTGCCGCCGCGCGCTGAACATACGATGCCGCGCCCATAAAAAAGTCCACTGCCGCCTGCCCCCGCAGCTCGTCGGGAATCCAAATGGCAAAGCACTGGAACCATGGCGTATACCGCAGGCCCCGTGCCAACGAAATATGTAACTCCCGGTTCTCCTGCAGGGAAAGCCCCCGCCGCCAGCACTCGGTGATCGTATCGCAATGCAGGTCAAACAGCTTCAAGCCATCTCCCCCTCAAAGGCATTTGGAATATAGTCAACCGCCTGAATTTGCAGGCTGCCCCGCTGTACCGTCAGCCCCGCCACATCAAACCGGCACTGGAGCCGCTCCAGCTCCGGGTGTTCCGCCAGATATAACAACGCTGTCCTGATGATCTTCTGCCGCTTCCCTTTGGTCACAGCCTCCAGCGGGCTGCCTTTGGCGCCGGCCGCCCGTGTTTTCACTTCGACAAAGATAATATATTTGCCGTCACTGGCGATTATGTCAATCTCTCCGTAGCGGCTGTGGTAATTGCGGTCGAGGATCGCGTAGCCATTCCTTTGCAGCCAGCCGGCAGTGTAATCCTCGCCGATTCTGCCGGATTCATTCCCCATGGACGCCATCCCCCAGAACCTTCTTCAGGAAGCTGCGGCGGTGGACCGGACAGGGGCCGTACTTGAGCAGCATTTCCCGGTGGAGCTTGGTGCCATAGCCCTTGTGCCTGGCAAACTGATATTCCGGGTACAGCCTGTCGATCTCCAGCATGAGACGGTCACGGCTCACCTTGGCTAAAATAGACGCCGCCGCAATGCTCTGGCTCAGGCTGTCCCCCTTGACGATCGTCTCGCCGGGGATTGGCAGGGGCGGCATCCGGTTGCCGTCGATCAAAGCGTAATCAGCCGGCGGGTCCAGCTTTTGGCAGGCGCGGCCCATGGCCAGAAACGTCGCCTGCAATATGTTGATCTCGTCGATCTCCCGCTCGGTGGCAAAGGCAACGCCATAGCTAACCGCTTTTTCCACAATCAGATCGAACAGCGCTTCCCGTTTTTTCTCCGTCAGCTTCTTGGAATCGTCCAGCCCATCAATGACCAGCCCCTGCGGCAAAATCACCGCGGCAGCAAAAACAGGCCCGGCCAAAGGGCCGCGGCCTGCTTCGTCAATCCCGCAGATTGCGGTAAAGCCATTTGCTGCTGCTTTCCGTTCAAATTGATACCCGTTTGTCATGCTCTCACCTGCTCCAGTGTCATTCTGCCCAGCTTGGCGCCGCGGAACTCATCCAGCACCGCAATGGCGGCGCGCTCGGTGTTGATCTCACCGCCGGCAACCAGCATCCCTCGGTTTCGCCCGATCCGCTCCAGAATCTCATATCCCTGCAGCGCGTCCAAGTCGACATTCTCCAGCTTATATCGGCTTTTCAGCGCGTCGGGATACAGCTCCCGCAGCGTTTCGAGTAAGCGGGAGGCCAACAGCTCTACATCCACCACGGTATCCTTGACCGCACCGGTAAACGCCAGGTGCTCGCCGACCAGCTTGTCCTCAAATTTTGGCCACAGCACGCCGGGGGTGTCCAGCAGCTCAAAGTCCTTGGTGATGGTGAACCACCGGTTGTCCCGCGTCACGCCGGGGCGGTCCTCCACCACGGCCTTGCTGCCCTTTGCCAGCCGGTTGATCATGGAGGACTTGCCCACATTGGGGATGCCCACCACCATGACACGGACCGTGCGGCCTACCATGCCCTTTCGCTCCCAGGCGGCAATTTTCTCCTTCAGCACCGCGCGCACCGTGGGAATAAACTGGTTCATCCCCTTGCCGCTGCGGCAGTCCACCGCGATGGCGGTGACGCCTTTTTCTTTATAATACGCGATCCAGCGGGCGGTCTGCTGGGGGTCGGCCATATCCGCCTTGTTCAGCAGGACTACCCTTGGCTTGCCCTGGATCAGTTTGTGCAAAATCGGGTTCCGGCTGCTCACCGGGATACGGGCGTCCACGATCTCCGCCACAGCATCCACCAGCTTTAAGGTTTTTTCGATCTGCCGCCTCGTTTTGGTCATGTGGCCGGGGAACCACTGGATGGATTGGGGCTCACTCATACGCTATCACCTATCTCATAAGATTCGACAAAGCCAAACCGGTTGAACGGGAACAGGGTGAGCTGCGCCTTGCCCAGCACATACCGGACGTCCACCATGCCGACCACCACATACCTGCTGTCCAGAGAAACAGTCCGGTTATCGCCCAGGACGAAAATACAGCCCTCCGGCACAACCAGCCCTTCCGCCGGCATATCCAGCAGAACGTCTACCGTTTGCGGCAGATAGGTTTTCAGGTCGCCCAGATATTCCGTTTCATCCAGCTTTTTCCCGTCCACATAAACATCGCCGGCGTCATAGTCGATATAAACCGTCTGTCCTTCCGTCGCGATGACCCGCTTGACGATAGGCTCATCCAGGCCCTCGGTCCGTTTCAGCACCACAACGTCGCCCTGCTTTGGCGTGTAAAACCAGCTGGAAACAACTACCCGGTCGCCGTCCTGCAAATTGGGAAACATGGACGACCCGCTGACGGTAACAATGCGAAACACAAAAGTGAAAATCACGCCCACCACAACAATGGCGATGATCAGCGATTCCACCCAGTCAAAGGAGGCGATCCGTACATCGCTCTGGATGGTACCCGCCCTGACGCCGCCAGGTGCGGAGCCGGTTTCTTCTGCTTTTTTCTTTTTCGCCAAAAAACATTCCTCCTATTGTTACAGGCCGCCTGCGGAACGCGCCCCGCCGGCGCCTGGATCTCTGCATAGCAAAAAAGGGACACGTCCATGTCCCTTTTTCCACCCTAGAGTTATCTGATTTTCTCTCTGAGCTTTGCCGCCTTGCCAACACGGTCACGCAGATAGTAGAGCTTTGCTCTGCGGACGTGGCCCTTGCGGACCAGCTTGACGCCCTTCACATTTGGGGAGTGGAGCGGGAAAACTCTCTCCACGCCAACGCCGTAAGAAACGCGTCTTACTGTGAAAGTCTCAGAAATACCGCTGCCCTTCTTGGCAATGACGGTACCCTCAAAAACCTGAATTCTCTCTCTCTGACCCTCACGGATATTTACGTCCACCTTAATGGTGTCGCCGATCTCGATCTGAGGCACTTCCTTTTTCAAGGAATCCTGTGCAATTAATTTCAGTGCATCCATGTGACTAACTCCTCCTGTTTTCAGATATTCAATACCAGCCCTTGGCAGAGGAATACCCGCATTCATGTCTCGGCAATCGCCGGGCATCAATCCCCATCGTTTCCGACGGCACGCGCCTGTGCGCTGTTCAGATGCCTCAATAGTATAGCATGACAGTTCCAAAAATGCAACCACAAATTTCTCTGTTTTCCCCAAAAAAGGCACTCGCTCCCGTGTGTTCCGCCGCCGGAATCAGGCAAACGCGGCGCCATCCTTATCATACAGGTTTGTTCGCACAATGCCCGCATAAAACCTTACGCCGCAGAAGCTTTCCAGCGCGTCGAACAAAAGCTGGGGATTGACATTTTGGGTGCTGCCCGCCGGAAGGACAATGCGAAACACAACGGCGCCGCCCTCTACCCGCAGCGCCCGCACATCGAGAAACGGCTTGATATCCACGTCCTTAACGCCGGACTTGCTCCGCTTTTTCACGAGGATCGTCTCCTGCGAGAGCAGGGCGCGGAGGGTCTGCTCCGCTTCGGCGGCAGTGCGGTCCTCCGGCTCAATGGTGATGGAAAAGGCGGCGTAGGCGATCTTGCCCGGCTTCATCACCGGCTCCGTCACATCAAAAAGGCGGATATCCGGCGGCAGGCCCGCGTTCACCTTGGCAATCAGCTCCTCCTTGGAGACCGCTGCCTCCAGGCGGATGTCCATGGACTCCCGCACGCCCTCGATCCCCAGGGACAGGGGCAGCGCAAAGGTGAGGAACGCATGGGGGTTGAACCCCTCGGTATACCACAGCGGGATTTTCGCCCGATGGATCGCGCGGGACATGCAGCGGTTCAGATCCAGATGAGAAATATATTTGGCGCGGCCCGTTTTGGTGAACCACACCCGCACAGTGACCCAATTATCCACGGGGCGCATAGCAGATCCCTCCTTGAAAGCAGGCGGCGCCGCAGCCAGAGCATTTCTGCTGGCAGTCCGGCGAAACAACGCCCGCATAAGCGCGGCGGCACTCCTCGATCAGGAATGACTTTTTGATGCCCATGTCAATGTGATCCCAGGGCAGCACCTCGTCAAAACTCCGGCGGCGCTGGTTATAGAATGTCGGATCCACACCGCAGTCATCAAAGACCTCCATCCAGCGGCCATAGTCAAAGCATTCCGACCAGCCGTCCATTTTGCAGCCCCGTTTTTGGGCCTCCTCCAGCACAGGCGCCAGCCGGCGGTCGCCCCTGGCAAACACACCCTCCAAAAAGCTGGTGTGGGCCTCGTGATAATTGCAGGTCACCTTGCGGGTCGTCACAGAATCCCGCAGGTGGCGCTGCTTTTCGTGAAGTGTTTCAATGGTATCCTGCGGCTCCCACTGAAACGGCGTGAACGCCTTTGGCACAAACGACGAGGCGCTGACCGTCACATTGACCGAGCGGCCCTTGGGCTTGTTGGGGTTGGCGTAGAATTCGTTGACCACCGCCTGCCCCAGGCGGGCAATGCCAGCCACGTCGTCCATGGTTTCGGTGGGCAGGCCGATCATGAAGTACAGCTTGATATTCAGCCAGCCGCCGGCAAAGGCCATGCGCACTGTGTTCAGCAGCCCTTCCTCCGTCACGTTTTTGTTGATGACGTCCCGCAGCCGCTGGGTCCCCGCCTCCGGCGCGAAGGTCAGGCCGCTGCGCCGCACTGACTTGAGCTTATCCATCAGCTCGGTGGAAAAGCTGTCCACCCGCTGGGACGGCAGGGAAATGCTGACCCGCTCGTCGTTCGTCCAGGTCAGGAGCTGGTCCAGCAGGCCGTTGATGTCCGGATAATCGCTGGTGCTCAGGGACACCAGGGAGATCTCGTCGTAGCCGGTGTTTTCGCAGATACGGCGGCACTCGCCGTCGATCTTCTCCACCGTTTTTGTCCGCACAGGGCGATAGATAAACCCGGCCTGGCAAAACCGGCAGCCTCGGTAGCAGCCCCGCTGCACCTCGCTGACCGCGCGGTCGTGGACGATCTCGATGCTGGGTACAATAAACGTGTCAGGGTAATAGGACTGGTTCATGTCCACCATGATCCGCTTGCGGATGGTCGCCGGCGCGCCGTCTTTCGGAGTGATGGCCTCGATGGTACCGTCCTTTTGATAGGAAACATCGTAGAGGGACGGCACATAGACGCCCTCGATCTTGGCAGCCTCCCGCAAAAACTCCGCCTTGGCACAGCCCTGCGCTTTCATCTCCCGATACAGGTCAATGACCTCCAGGTCCACCTCCTCCCCTTCCCCAATAAAGAACAGGTCGATAAAATCGGCGATCGGCTCCGGATTGACGGCGCAGGGGCCGCCTGCCACCACAATGGGCGTCAGCTCCGTCCGGTCAGCGCTGCGCAGAGGCAGGCCGGCCAGGTCCAGCATATTCAGCACATTGGTATAGCTCAGTTCATATTGGAGGGTGAACCCGATGAAATCAAAGTCGCGGATGGGGTCGCCGCTCTCCAGGGCAAACAGAGGGATCTGATGCGCACGCATTTCCGCCTCCATATCGACCCATGGGGCAAAGACCCGCTCACACCAGATGTAGTCTTTCTCATTAAATTGGCTGTAGAGGATCTTCATGCCAAGGTGGGACATCCCCACCTCATAGGTGTCGGGGAAGCAAAAGGCAAACCGCACATCTACGCCGCTTTTCTCCTTGATGACCTCATTCAGCTCGCCGCCCACATAGCGCCCCGGCTTTTGCACCCGCAGCAGCAATTTTTCGATCTGTTGATTCATGGTACCGCGCAATCCCTTCCCATCGTAATACTTGTTATTATATCCGGTTTGCGGCGCGATTGCAACCGCCGAAGCATGAAAAAGGCACCCCGTTCCGGAGTGCCTCCCTCATAAGGATTGTTGCAGAATTTATGTTTGTGAGCCTTATAGCTCGCCCTCGTATGCTTGTCTGAAGATTTCGATGACCTGCTCCTTTGTTGCCTTCCTTGGGTTGGTGGCCTGGCAGGCGTCCTTCTTTGCGTTTTCCGCCATGATCTCGAAGTCCTCCGGCTTTACGCCCAGCTCCTTCAGGGTGCCTGGGATGCCGACTTCCTTGCTCAGGGTGCGGATAGACTCGATCGCCTTGAGCGCCGCCTCATGGGTGGAGAGGCCGTCAATGGTTTCGCCCATTGCCTCGGCGATATCCTTAAAGCGATCCAGGTTGCCGATGAGGTTGAAACGCTCAACATATGGCAGCAGGATCGCGTTGCAGACGCCGTGCGGCAGGTTGTAGTAACCGCCCAGCTGGTGCGCCATCGCGTGGACATAGCCCAGGGAAGCGTTATTGAACGCGATACCTGCCAGATACTGGCCATATGCCATCTTGTCTCTCGCGGTCATGTAATCGCCGTTGGCAACTGCCTTTGGCAGATAGTGGCGGATCATTTTGATGGCTTTGATGGCGGCAGCGTCCGTCAGCGGGTTGGCCGCTGTGGAAACGTATGCCTCAATGGCGTGGGTCAGGGCGTCCATACCGGTTGCGGCGGTCAGTGCCGGCGGCATGCCTTTCATCAGCTCTGGGTCGTTGATCGCGATCTGCGGTGTGACTCTCCAGTCAACGATCGCCATCTTGACCTTTCTGCGGGTATCGGTGATGATGCAGAAGCGGGTGATTTCAGAAGCAGTGCCTGCTGTGGTGTTGATCGCCATCAGCGGGACCATTGGGTTGGAGGACTTGTCTACGCCTTCATAATCGTAAATCTGGCCGCCGTTGGATACAACCAGGCCAATACCCTTGGCACAGTCGTGAGAAGAACCGCCGCCCAGGGAAACGATGGAATCGCAGCCGTTTTCCTGATATGCGTTTAAGCCGGCCGCAACGTTTTTATCGGTCGGGTTTGGCTCTGCGCCGTCAAAAATCGCGGCCTCGACGCCGGCCGCCTCAAAAATGTCCTTGATCCGCGCAGCCATGCCGCAGCTTGCCAGGAACTTGTCTGTTACGATCAGTGTCTTTTTTGTGTTCAGGCTCTTCAGCAGGTCGCCTGCTTCCGCGACGGAGCCTTCTCCAAATACATTCCGTGTGGGTAAAAAGTAATAAGTTGATGCCATAATATGTGCCTCCTGCAACTGTAAAATATTGGGAATTTCGCGCCGATTGTCTCGGTGCATTCCCATTCTATCACAAGAATTTTTTAGAAATCTGTGATAAAATCACCAAAACACACGTTAAATTTTTAGCAATATGTGATAAATCCTGGACTTTTCTGCTTTTCTCATACCCTTTTGACAAAGACGCCCCTGATTTTGAACTGTTTTTCTCTCAATTCGACAAAATTTCGCACGGGTTTCTTTTGAAAAAAAGAAAAGCTGCCGAACGAATTCAGCAGCTTTTTTAAAAAAATACCGGCTCAATTAACCAAGGCGGACCCGCATATTGGCAATTTTGCCGTCTTCGCCATACGCCTCAATGGTGGCGCGGACAAACAGGCAGTGACCCGCGTATGTCACAAAGAAGTTGGCGGTGTTCTCGTTTTCCAGCACCGGGTCGGTCGCTTTTACAATGCGGAACACGAACTTGTGGTGGAAGAACATTTCTACACACTTCCGGCCATAAATATGGTAGTTGTGCATATTCCAGGAGCTGAGGGAGTAATCAAAGTAATGACACTTTTCGGTAAAGCAATCAGCAAGCGCTTTATAATCTCCCTGTACCATTGCGTCTAAGTATTTTTGCATCATCATAAGTATGCGCCTTCTATCACAATATATTTGGACAGAGATCCCGGTCAGCCTGTCCGGTCCTCTTCCATGGCGTGCCGGCCGCGAGGTCGGGGAAGAGCCTGTATGCCGCCCTTCCGCCGCGGCGTTCCAGAATTGCAGTCCGCTGCACCGCAGGGAACCGGGGAAGCTGGCAAGGCTGCCCGAAAGTCTGGCGGTGCGTCATCCCAGGATGGGATCGCAGGAGAATCCCCGCGGGCGGCAGCTTGGCTGCAGCGCTACCCAGGGGAACATCGGTCTGTCACACGATCACACGGGCGCTTGTTGGAAGCGTATCCGTTGAAACACGTCTGGATTAATAAACCTTTTCTGAATTGAGCAGTGCGTCGGTGCCGCCGTCACAGAACAGCACCACACCGTTGAGGCCAAAGGATTTTGGGCTGACCAAAAAGACGATGGTGTTGGCAATGTCTGCCGGATCCATGAGCTTTTCCTGGCCATAATAGGTCGGGATCGGCAGCGCCATAACAGCAACACGCTGCATTGGGGACAGCTTCGCTGTCATCGCTGTCTCTACATTGCCGGGTGCGATGGCGTTGATGCGCACACCGTCCGCGGCCCAGGAAGCAGACACGCGGCGGGTCCATCTTGCCAACGCGTATTTGGATGTTACATAGAGCGGATGGCCCATTCTGGCCGGGTCATAGTCCTCGACCAGCTTCAGGATGCGTTCCTCGTCACCCTTGTTGTTCAGCAGGGCGACGAGATCCATGCGGGCGTTGCCCTGCGAAATGGTGTTGGAGCACACCATCACACAGGCGCCGCGCTTCTTTTGCAGCAGGTCAAAGCAGCCTTCTGCCAACGCGACGGAACCAAAATAGTTCAGCGAAAGGATCAGCTTCAGGTTGCCGCAGGAGTCGGACACGCCTGCACAGCACACCAGCCCGTCCAGGCCTTCGCCACACTGGGCGTGAAGCTGTTCGATGACATGATTGCGTCCTTCCACGGTGGACAGATCGCCTTCGATATCCGCGTTGCGGATGTCAATGTTTACTGCGGTATGCCCCTGTTCTCTCAGAAATTCCACTGTTTTTGCGCCGATTCCACTGGAACCGCCAGTTACTGCATAGAGTCCCATGATAAATTCCTCCTTGATAAATTGATGGATCACTGCCCATATGGGAGTATAATTATAACTATAGCACGGTCAATCCTCCAGCGCTGTGACAAAGTCACAGTTCCAGCGTGATCCTGTCACACGCCCGGCAAACCGCGCGGAAACCATGCCCGCTGGTTTTGCATATCTGCGCAGAAAAACGCCCCGTCCTGCTTGCTCCAGCCAGGACGGGGCGTGATCGAATCAAACGCGCCGCAGGGAACCCGCCAGTTACCCTGGGCTATTCTGTCAGCTTGCGCAGCTTTTCCTTATCCAGGATCCGGATGCCCCCGCGGGAAAGCTCCACAATGCCGTTGTTGGCAAAGGATTTCAGCATACGGGTAACCACCTCTCTGGCGCTACCGGTATGCTTGGCAACCTGCTCGTGGGTCATGCGGATCATATTGCTGCCACAGGCGCTGCTTTCATCCCACAAAAAGATGGCCAGCCGCTTGTCAAAGCTCATGAACAGCATTTGCTGCATGGCCCACATGACCTCCGAGAACCCATCCGTCGCCATTTTGTAAGCAAGGCACTCGACATACACGTTGCTGGCCGTAAGCCGCCGGAAGTAGGGCGCGCTGATGATGAGCAGCTCAGTGGCACACTCCGCGTCAATGTGAACGTCAAACGTGATATTGGAGATCACGCAGGAAGCGGAAAGGATGCACCACTCCCCCTCGTTCATGCGGTACAGGGGGACCTCCTTCCCTTCGTCAGACAGCATATAGGCACGGAGCATCCCGCTGCATACAAAAATCAGGCCCTTGCATTTCAGTTCGCCCCGATGTACGTTATCGCCCTTGCTGCAAGTGACAAAATAGCTATGCTCAAGCAGCCCGTTCTGCTCCTCTGGCGTCAGATGGTCCCACGCGCCAAAATGCGATTTTAAAAGATCCAGTTTCTCTGTTGCATCTCTCATTTTCCATCCACTTCTGTGTGAAGCGGGTTCCGCCTCCTTTCTCCGCATCATTACTAAAATTTTAGCCCTTATTGTGGAAAATGTCAATACTTTTCATAAAGCATCCGGCTGTTTTTCAGCACAAGGCACAGCATCAGGTAAACGCTGGCCAACAGCAGGGAGAAGTTATAGCGGGATTCCAGCAGCAGCAAAAAGCCCAGTACGCCCAGCGGCAGCAGCACCGCAACAGAAACGATTGTGACGATCCGCGCCGACCGGTCCGGCCCAAGGCGAACCGAGAGAAAGAACCCCAGCGCCCTGCCGCCGTCCAAGTCCTCCACCGGCAGTAGGTTGAACAGGCCCAGCGCCCCATTGACCAGAATAAAGGGCGAAGCCTCCAACAGGGCCAGCCGCTGGGCCAGCAGCGCGCAGCCGGCCGCGGCGCCGTTGAGCAGCGGCCCGCCCAGGGAAACCAGCCCTTCCCGCAGGTTTGTCCTGGCGCAGCCCTGCCGTTCATAGATCAAAACGCCGAAGGGCTGGATGACCACCCGCTCCGGCGGAATGCCGCAAAGCCGCATGACAAGCAGATGCCCACCCTCGTGAATGGCTGCGCCGGAGACGCCAAGCAGCGCCGTGTCCCGCAGATCGGTGAACAGCATGACGCCCAGCGCCGCGAAAAACAGAAAATGCAGCCGCACCACGCAGCCGCCCACCCGAAACTCAACCATCGGAGGCCGCGCCGGACGACGCCGGCGCCTCCTCGGCAGGATAAACCAGGATCGTATTGCTGGCATTGTCCGCATACCAGCCTCGCGCCGCCTGATAGGCGCTGCCGCCGGCCAGCCGCCACAGCAGAACCGCCAGCAGCACCAGCGCGCAGGCAGCGGCCTGCACCGCGCATACGATCGACACCGCCGACCAGTTTTTCTTTTCTTTCATGTTTCCTCCTCGTTTCCCGCGCAAACAAAAAAAGCAATCGGTATGGATGCCGACTGCTTTTTTACCGCGCCGTAATTATAGGATGATGCAGATCAGCCCGCTGCACCCGTCATTGATAATCCGCTCGATCGTCTCCCGCAGTTTATTGCGGGCGTCCGGCGGCATTTTATACAGCTTGTTGTGCAGCCCTTCGTTGACCAGCTCGTGCAGGGATTTGCCAAAAATATTCGTTTCCCAAATCTTGCCCGGATGCTCCTCAAATCCGGTCATCAGGTACGAGATCAGCTCCTCCGACTGCTGTTCGGAGCCTACCATCGGCGTGACCGCCGTGGAGATCCTGGTTTTCATCATGTGGATCGCGCTGGCGTTGGCCTTGAGCCGGATCCCATATTTGCCGCTCTGCTTGATGATCTCCGGTTCCTCCAGGGTCATTTCGTCCATATCCGGCATGACAATGCCATAGCCGGTCTCCTGCACCTGCTCATAGGCCTCTTTCAGCTTGTCATATTGCTGCTTCATACAGACAAAATCCAGCATACACCGGAGCAGGTCGCTCTCGTTTTCCATGGCGATGCCTGTTTGCTCCGCCAGCACCCGGAAAAACAGGTTGGGCTTGAGCAGGATCACCACGCGGGCCTTGCCCTTGCCCAGGTCGATCTGCGCGGTCCTGGAGCTCTGGATGTATTCGCAGCTCTGCAATTCCCCGTGCATCTGGCTGATATGGCGGATCCTGGCCAGCTTGGACGCGGACGCTTTGATGGCGTCAAACACGGCGGCGCGCAGCCAGTGCGCTTTCTCCAGCTGCGTGACCCAGCACGGCATTTCAACCTTGATCTCCCGGATTGGGAATTCAAAGAGGATCTGCGACAGGATCTCCCGGATCTCCGCCTCCGTCAGCTCCAGGCAATTGACCGGCACCACCGGTACGCCGTGGCGCTCCTGCAGCTCCCGCGCCAACGATTGGGTGCTGGCCGCGGCAGGCTCCACCCCGTTGAGCAGGATCACAAAGGGCTTGTCGATCTCCTTCAGCTCCGCGATGACCCGTTCCTCCGCCTCCTCATATTCTTCTCTTGGCAAATCGCCGATGGTACCGTCAGTCGTCACCACCAGGCCAATGGTAGAGTGCTCTGTGATGACCTTTTTCGTGCCGATCTCCGCCGCCATGTTAAAGGGGATCGGTTCTTCATACCAGGGGGTCATCACCATGCGGGGCGCGTCCTCCTCCACATACCCCAGCGCGCTGGGTACGATGTATCCCACGCAGTCGATCATCCGCACGCGAAAGGACGCGCTCTCATCCACGCTGATCTCCACCGACTGCTCCGGGATAAACTTAGGCTCTGTCGTCATAATGGTCCGGCCGGCGGCGGATTGGGGCATTTCGTCCACAGCGCGCTCCCGCTGGTTTTCCTCCTGCATATTCGGCAGGACAACCAGGTCCATGAATTTTTTGATGAATGTTGATTTTCCCGTGCGGACCGGCCCCACCACACCGACATAAATGTCGCCGTTGGTCCGCTCGGAAATATCGTTGTAAAGATTGCGGTCTTCCATTTCAACCTCCAGTTCCGGCGGCGGCTGCCGCCAAGTTTTTTTGCAGCGCTGTCCGGTCACACGGGGATCAGGATCATGCCGGGCTGGTCAATGACCGGCTCGGTCAGGCCGTTTTCCTCCTGGATCTCCCGTACGCCGGTGGCATACTGTTTGGCGATCTCCCACAGGGATTCCCCGCCCAGCGTGTAATAGAGTACCAGGGCGGCGTCCTTGTCCTTGGGCTTTGCCATATCCTCGTTGGGGATCACCTCAGAAACGAACCGGTACTGTGTCTCCCGGAACACCGCCGTTTGCAGCCGCAGCTCCGTTTTGACCTCGATCCCTGTGTTGCCTGTCAGCCGGTAGGTGATGTTGGCGATCTCTGCCGCACAGCGGCAGCGGCTCCCGTTTGGGCTGGCGCCATACTCTCGGCTGTGGTCCAGCTCCAGCGTCCGCTCAAAATAAAACGGTTTTCCCTCGCCGCTGACCGCCAGCACGCAAAGGTTAAATTTCCCCTGATACCGCAGGCTGCCCTCCTCCGGCACAACGGTCACGCCGCAGCTCTCATTCCACACGTCGATCACCTTGGAAACGCCGCCCTCTGGAAATTCCAGGACATCTTTCTGGGTGCAGCGCTCAGAAAACGCGCCGGCAAACTGCAAAAAGGTCCGCTGCTGGTGCTCCAGCGTCACCTCCACCGAACGGGCATAGGCGTCCGTTACCAACGTGACCTCCGCATCCTCATAGGCCTGCACCGCCGCCGACAGCTTGACCTCTGCCTGCAGCAGGCTGTTTTCGCCGGAGGCGTCGTTTTTGATCTGAACCGCCGCCCCCAGCAGTGTCAGGGAAACGTCGGTCTGCGCCCGGTCGCTGACGCCGCCGCAATCCAGCATCTGCTGGAATGGCAGCTCATATTCCATCGTTTCCGGCAAAGCGTCGCTGAGGTCGGTCAGATACAGCACCTTCAGGGAAACGCTTCCCTTGGCCATCAGCTTGCCGTCCATGGGGCGGCAGTCCTCCAGAAGCACCGCCGCGCTGGTGCGCAGGAGCATCTCCGCGTTGGGCTTGCCCTCCCCCAGCTCCAGCACCTCCTCCACCGTGAACACCTGCTGGCTCAGGCCGGCGGATACGCTCAGCTCCGCCTCGGTCTGCAGCTGCTCCACGTCCTCGTCCTCCACGCTGGCCAGCAGTTCCACATCCCGCTGCTCCCACACGCAGGCGCAAACAGAAAACGCCCCGTGCAGGTCCAGCCGGCGGGGGCTGGTCGCCCGGCAGTTCATGTATTCCATGTTGACGCGGGGAATCACCACGCCGTTGCCCGTAGCGGTTTTGACCGGAATATTGGAAGAAAACTGGGAGATGTTTTCATAGCATCGGATCTGATCGCCGGCAGGGTCCAGGTAAAGCACCCGCACGGTGATGCTGCCGTTGACGTCCAGGCTGTCCCCCAAAATGCTGGCAGAGGACACCGCCGGCGTAACCTGGCACTTCAAAATCTTTTGTATGTCTGGGCAATAGTCCGGCAGCGTCAGCGCCAGATCGACCGGCTGTTCCTGGCAGCCGTCATAAATCATTTCATTGACCGTGATATTTTCCCGCCTCTGTTTGTAGTCCATGAGGTTTCTCTCCTTTTCCCATTTTTCTATGTCATCTATATGAGGCTGTTGTCCGGGATATGCCAATGAAAAAACCGGAGGGAACATCCCCTCCGGTCAGCTGTAGCCTTTCCATGATACGATTTTGCTTTATGCCTGTTTCGTCCGCCCTCTTTTGTCAAAAAAACGGTATCCTCTGCCTATGGATTCTGATGCGCCATTTTCCCCTGCTGCATCGCCTGATGCTCCCGCTGTAATTCTTCATAGAGCTGCACGCCGCTCCAGCCGGCATTGGTTGCTGTCAGCACCGCCTTGTAGGGGATGTGTCCCACACCGGCTTTGCGCAGCCGCGTCAGCAGCTCGTCGATCCGCTTGTTGGAAAACCGGCACAGCACCAGCATCTCCTCGTCAAAGCCGCCGGGCTCCGCCGGCACGCTTTCCGCCGGCTGCAGCAGTCCCGCCAAAGCGCCCACCGGCTGGCGGAACGCCTCCGGCGGCACAACTTTTGCCCGCACCTTCATGCAGAGCAGCGCGCTTTTGACCTTGCGCGCCCGCTCCGGTTCGTTAAAATTATAGAGCAAAACCAGCTCTGTCGCCGCTTTCATGTGTCATTCTCCTTTTCCCAGTCCTCCCGCAGCAGCGCGTATATGCAATAATCCCGCACCGCTCCATGTTTGACGATTCCCTGCCGCATTACGCCCTCCAGGGTGAAGCCAGCCTGTTCCAGCACACGGCGGGAACCGATATTCTCGGCAAACGGCTCCGCATAGATCCGGCAGATATCATAATTGGCAAACACAAAATCACAGAGCCGCTTTACCGCCCGGTGCATGACGCCCCACCCCCAATAGGGTTCGCCCAACCAGTAATTCAGTTCGCCGCAAAGGCGGTACGCGTCCTCCTGCAAAAAGACGCCGATGCTCCCAACCGCTTCGCCGTCCATTACAATGGCACGGCAGCATTGCCGCGGCCCCTCCTTGGCAATGCAATCCTCCACAAACCGCCGGGCATCCGCCAGCGTGTAAGGGTTTAGGAACACGTCCCGCAGATTGGCGGAAACGTTTGGATTGTTGGCAAATTTCGCCACAGAGGGGGCGTCTGTGGCCCGCCATGGCCGTAAGAGAAAATCCATGGCGTTATTCCCGCAGGCCCAGATCCCGCTCCAGCTGTTCCACGCCGATCCGGTCGATCATGGCGCCAAGGCGCTCCCGTCCGTCGCCGTGGTCACGGAACCAGAGCAGGGTTTTTTCCAGCAGCGGGAAAATCTCCTCCCTTGTCACAAGGCGGGAAAGGGGCGTACCCATGCGGGTCGTCTTGCCCCAGGTGCCGCCAATAAAGATCTGGTATCCCACCGGCGCTTCCTTTGCGACGGCGTCAAAGGGGCATTTGCCGGTGCAGACGCCGCAGGCGATGCAGTTCTCCGCGATCTCCAGCTTGCCGTCCTTCAGCGCCGCGGCCCGGACCGGGCAGGCCCGCTCCACCGCGCACACCCGGCAGCCTTTGCACAGCGACGGGTCATACACTGGGGCTTTGCGGGCCTCAATGCCAAAATCGTTCAGGCTGGGCTTCATGCAGCTGTTGGGGCATCCTCCCACAGCAATCTTAAATTTATGGGGCAGCTTCACATCGCCCCAGCCCAGGTAATACCGCTCATGGATCTCTTTTGCAAGGGCCTGGGTGTCGCAGTTGCCATACACGCAGGTCGTTCCCTTGCAGGCCGTCACCGGACGGATCTTCGCGCCAGTGCCGCCGAAACGCAGGCCGTGCTCCCCCGCATAGGCAATCGCCGCGTCGATCTGGTCAAAGGGGATGCCGACGATCTCCGCCGTCAGCCGCGTGGTAAAAGCGACCTTCCCATTGCCAAACCGCTCCGCGATTTCCGCAACCACCCGCAGGTCCGCGGCGGAAAACACGCTGCCTGCCGGCACGATCCGTCCGGAAAAGCAGTCTGTACCCCGATTGCGCAAAAAGCCCTTCGCTTTGACCTGCGCCACCTGGTCCTTTGTCAAGTTTCTCAACCTTCCCACCTCGTTGTCTCCGTTTTCTCCATTATAACATCTTGCCGCCGCAAATCAATTCCTTTTCTGAACTTTCTAGAAATTGCGTAAATTCCAAATTCAAATATTGCCTTTTTTTTGGCAATGTGGTATAGTGATACTGTATCGAATGATAGGTAAAATCAGGGAGGGCTTCTTATGCATGAATCCGGCGAAAACTATTTGGAAACCATCCTTATCCTGCACCAGCGGCAGGGGTATGTCCGCTCGATCGACATCGCCAATGAATTGGAATTCACCAAGCCCAGTATCAGCAGGGCTGTTGGTATTTTAAAGAATGACGGCTACATCACCGTGGAACCCAGCGGCAACATTTTGCTGACGGAAAAGGGGATGGAAAAGGCAAGCGCCGTGTATGACCGCCACAAGACCATCACCGCCTTTCTGCACGAGACCCTTGGCATTGACGAGGAAACGGCGGAAACGGACGCCTGCCGCATTGAACACGTCATCAGCCAGTCCACCTTCGAGAAAATGAAGGAACACATGCGGATGCATCAGGAACAGGACAACAAATAACAACACCCGGCGCGCGCACAGCGGCCGGGCATTTTTTTGCCTTGATGCGGCGGGCTTGCGCGCAGGCTCCCGCCGCAAAAAAACAGCGCCCCTCCGGCTTTGCCGGAAAAGCGCGGTCACAGCGTGCTATCAGGCCTCCCGGCCCAACAGCCACTCCACAGAAACATTCAAAATATCCGCCAGAGCCACCAGCTCAAAATCTGTCACATGGCGGACCTGCCCTTCCAGCTTGGACAATCCGGAAGCATTCATATCCACACCGCTGACCTGCAGCTGTGCCAAAAGCTCCTTCTGCTTCATCCCCTGGTTCTTTCTTGCCAGCTCCACCCTGGAGCCTACCAAATTTCGATTGCCCAGCTCTTGTTTTCGAAGTCTCATACACCTCAGCTCCCAAATCATAATGTAAAATAAAACG
>CAZFHQ010000009.1:0-19364 GCA_964519325.1 uncultured Clostridium sp. | reverse complement strand
ACCGCTTCAACCTTGTCATACCGTTCTGCCCTCAGATCCTCCAGGGAGATGCACGCAACTGAGCCGGCGGGGTAAGCGCCGGATGTTTTTTCCTCCACATAATCCGGCAGGCTGGCGGCGCGGTAGCCAAAGGTTTTATCCTGCGCGAATTCGGTTTCGTTTGCCGGAATCAGCTTGCCGCCTTCCTGTACATAGTGTACGTTGTCCAGCGTATAGCGTCCACCCTCCTTAAAATAAGGGCAGAGGATCTCGCCGTCAAACTGAAGGCCAGAGCAGCGTTCCAGCGTGGCGCGCAGCGTTTCAGTTTCCAGCGGGTAATGTCCCCGCAGGGTGGAGTCGCTGCGGCTGAGGAGCAGATAGGGCTTGCCGGAGGACACAGAAGCAGCGGCGATATTTTTCGCGATCTCCCGGTGGGCTTTTGCGGTTTGCGCAGCGGTGAGGCTGCGGGAGTTTGTCAAAAGGAAAAACAGCCTGCCCTCCTCGGCAAAGCCGCGTTCCACGCTGTCCCGGCTCCAGTCTGTATAAACGGAAACGTCATGGACCGTCTGCACGCCGGTAGGGTCGTCGTCCAGCACCACAATTTTTGAAGGGTTCCGCTGCAGTTCCTTTTGCAGCAGCGCATCGGCAGCAGCAGTATCCACGCTGGGATAACGGGTCAAAACAGAAATATCCAGGTTCATCAAATTCCTCACTTTCTGTGATGTTACAGGATCCTCTGGTCGGTCGGTATGCCGGCCGCCTTACAGCAGCGGCAAGGGCAGCCATTGCCGCAGGCAATCCAACAGCAGAACGACGCCAAAGGCGGAAAAAGAAGCGATGGTGCCGCCTGCCGTCCAAGATTTCAGCGTGTCGGCCACGCTGATCCCGGAAAGACGGGACAGGATCCAGAAGCCGGAATCGTTGGGGAGGGAAAAACCGATTCCTCCGGCACAAATAGCCAGCCCTACCAGAACGGCGGAATCTGTGCCGCTGGCAGCGACCGCAGGGCCAAGGATTGCCGAGGCGGTGACAATTGCAACAGTCGTGGAGCCTTGAGAAACACGGAGTAAGGCGCTGAGCGCGAAGCCCAGCAAGATGGCCGGAATCCCCAGATTGGCCATGGTGTCCACCAGGAATTCCCCAATGCCGGAGGTATTGATGATGCTGCCAAAGGCGCCGCCGGCGCCGGTGATGAGCAGAATCAGGCCGGCGGAATCAGCGGCCTCAGCCACAACGTCATTGGCTCGTTTGGTCAGGTAGCCGCGCAGGGAGAGAAAGGCTGCGGCCACGCCCAGGAGCAGCGCCACGTTCTTGTCGCCTGTCAACGCTATAATTTCAGCAAACAGGGTTCCCTCTGGAAGAATGGTCAGCAGGATATTGCAAACCAGGATCAGCAGGATCGGGAACAGCAGGTTCAGCAGGGAAAGCGCAAAGCTTGGCTGCAGACCCTTTTCCTCCAGCATTTCCGGTTTCTGTTCCGCGTAAGGTTCCCTGCGCCGAAAGACCTTACCGTACAGCCAGCCGCCCAGCAGGATCGCTGCAGCGCCTGCCACCAGGGAGTAGAGCAGGAACGGGGCAATTTCCGCTTCCATATTGGCAGCGACTGCCAGAGGCCCAGGGGTCGGGATGACCAGCCCATGGCCCACAATGGTACCCACACCCAGCGCGCAGACAAAGATCATCAGGGGGCGCTTTGTCTCCCTGGCGATGTATTTTACGATCGGCATCATAATGACAAAGGCTGCGTCCATAAAGACGGGGATGGAGATCAGAAACCCGGCGATGGTAACGGCCAGCGCCGCCCGCTTGCTGCCGGTCATGCGGAGCAGCCCCTTCGCAATGGAATTGGTAGCGCCGGCCTCTGACAGAATATTGCCAAACACAATGCCAAGGCCAATGACGATGCCGACGCTGGTCAGGGTGCCGCCAAAGCCGGACGACAGCGCGGAGGCGATGGTCCCGATGGGCATGCCGACCAGAAACGCTGTGAGCAGCGATGTGCCAAGCAGCGCCAGAAAGGGATTGATTTTCAGCACGATGATCGCGATGAGCAGGATGAGGATCGAGACGGCAAACAGGATGAGAAGCCAAAACCCGGAAACCACTGCTGGTCACACCTCCCCGCGTTTTGCGACGGTGACGCCCGCCAGCCGTTCAAAATAGCGGACGATACCGCTGTGGTCGTTGTCCGCCTCTCCCGCCGCGCACAGCGCCTGCAGCAGCTCGAATAACTGGGCGGTCATCGGCATGGGTACGCCGACGGTATGGGCGGTTGCCAGCACATTTTGAATATCCTTGCGGTTGATGGAGATCTTGCCCCCTGGTGTGAAATCGCGTTCCAGCATCATGGGCAGCTTTGCGTCCAGCACAGCGCTGCCGGCCAGCCCGTCCCGAATCGCCTGATAGACCAATTCCGGCTGCGCGCCGGCTTTGGCTGCCAGCACAAACGCTTCTGACACGGCGGCGATGGTCAGGTTGACGATCACCTGGTTTGCCAGCTTTGCAACGCTGCCGCTGCCTGCGCCGCCCACAAGATGGGCAGAAGCCCCCATGGCGGAAAAATATGGCGTAAGCTGCTCAAAGATCTCACGGTCGCCTCCCGCCATAAACGCCAGGGTGCCGTCCGCCGCCCTTGGTTCGCCGCCGCTGACAGGGCTGTCCACGAAGCCAACGCCGGCCGCTTTCAGCTTTTCATAACAGAACCTGGCTTCCGCCGGCGTAACGGAGCTCATATCACAGACGATCGCTCCTGCTTGCAGCGCGGAAGCGACGCCGTCCCGGCCAAACAGTACCTCCCGCACGACCGGACCGCTGGGCAGCATGGTAAAGATCACGTCGCATGCCGCGCCGATCTCCATCGGGGAGCCTTGCTTTGCGCCTGCTGCCAGCAGCTCCGCCGCCGCCGCGGGGTCCCGGTCGCAGACCATCAGGCGCACGCCTGACCGCTGCAGGTTTTTTGCCATCGGCTTTCCCATGATCCCCAGCCCAATAAAGCCAGTTTGTTTCATTTCGCAACAACCTTTCTTCTGCCTTGTTTCTATTTTGCAGGCTTCGCTCAATCCTTGCATTTTACAGTATGTCCTGTTTTTGCCTGGCTATTCGTCCCCGCTGCTGGCAAAACCGCCGGCTGGGATAACCGCATGGGCCGTTTTTTTCGTTGCGGCGATCCTGCTTCTGCCTGTTGGCCGCTGCCGATTGGTCAGGGTTGTGTGAATTGCATTTTGCATAGTGCATTTTCTGGCGATCTGTGCTATAATTTTAAATATAGCATTTGGATTGGACAGGAGAACCCTATGATCGCTTTGATTGCAGCATATGCCAATAATCGGGTCATCGGCCGCGACGGGAAAATACCTTGGAGCATTCCTGGTGAGCAAAACCGGTTTCGCGCGCTGACCACAGGCAACGTGGTGGTCATGGGCCGCCGCACTTATGAGGAGATCGGTCGTCCGCTGCCCGATCGGGATACGATCGTCATTTCTTCCACGCTTCACTTGGCGCGGGAGCGCTGCGTCACGGCGCCGTCGCTGGCACAGGCACTGGCGCAGGCTGGCGGCCGGCAGGTGTTTATCTGCGGCGGCGAGGGGCTGTATCGCGAGGCTTTGCCTTTTGCGGACGTGCTGTATTTGACGGAGATCGAGGCGGAGTTCCAAGGCGACCGGTATTTCCCGGCGTTTGATCCGGAGCAGTACCTTCTCACAGAGGAGACCCGCGTGGACGGCCCGATTCCGTATACCTGCCGCACCTATCGCCGCAAGGCAATGACATGGGAGCAGATCCAGGCACGGATGGCGGAGATCCAGGCAGAGAGCGGGGTCGTTCTCGGGCTGGGACCGCTCCGCAGCCTGCTGGCCCGCCTTGGCAATCCCCAGGACCGCACCCGCTATCTTCACATTGGCGGGACCAACGGCAAGGGCTCGGTGGGCGCCATGCTGCGAACTGTCCTGCAAAAGGCGGGGTACCGTGTCGGCCATTACAGTTCTCCGGCAGTGTTCCATCCGCTGGAACCATGGCGGGTGAATGACACGTTGCTCACCAAAAGGGATTATTGCGCACGGATGACCCGCATTTTATCGCACAGGGATGCAATGGCCCGCCAGGGAGAGCCGCTGCCAACTGCGTTTGAGTTGGAAACGGCGTTGGCGTTTCTCACCTTTGCGGAGGAGCATTGCGACCTTGCGGTGCTGGAGTGCGGCATGGGCGGCGCTGGGGACGCAACCAATGTGGTGACAACGACCCTGATCAGCCTGCTGACCTCCATTGGGCTGGATCACATCCGGTTCCTGGGGGAGACGCTGGAGCAGATCGCGGAAAATAAGAGCGGCATTTTTCGGGACGGCGTCCCAGCGGTCATACAGGCGCAAAGCGGCGGGGTAGAGGCTGTCCTGTGCCGGATCTGCCGCCAGCGCGGGATCCCGCTCTACCGGACCGCGCCGGCGGCGCTTACCGCTGACCCACAGGGCGCAGGCTCGCTGCTGCGATATCGCGGCAAGGAGTGGCGCTTGTCCCTGCAGGGGCAGTACCAGGCCGCCAACGCCGCCCAGGTCATCGAGACGGTCATGCTCCTGCGCGCCATGGGGTTTCCTGTACCGGAGCAAGCCCTGGCGGACGGCCTTGCCCACACCTGTTGGCCCGGCCGGTTTGAAACGATCTGCACAGCGCCGCGCGTCATTTTAGACGGCGCGCATAATCCCGACGCGGCAAAACGCCTGCGGGAATCTCTGGACGCGCTGTATCGGGAGGGCTTTGCGGGACGGCTGTACTGTATTATGGGCGTGCTGGCGGACAAAGATTACACCGAG
Organism: uncultured Clostridium sp.; assembly: GCA_964519325.1. Taxonomy (GTDB): domain Bacteria; phylum Bacillota; class Clostridia; order Oscillospirales; family Acutalibacteraceae; genus UMGS1071. The sequence continues at coordinate 14,583 of CAZFHQ010000009.1, read as the reverse complement.
GTCGCCGCGCAGATCGCCCCCCTGGCGGAATGTGTCTATACCGTCACGCCGGCAACTCCCAGGGCGCTTGCGGCGGAGGAGCTGGCGCGGTGCGTCAAGGCCTTCTGCCCAAACGTTTGCCCCATGCCGCTGTCAGACGCGGTTGCGGCGGCGCGCAGGGAATCGCGGCCGGAGGATCTGATCCTGGTGTTCGGCTCCCTGTCCTATCTTTCCGCAGCACGCGAGCTGCTGTGCAGCGAGGAGGGTCAACATGGAACGTGTGGACGAAATTGTGAGACATGAGATTTTTCAACGGGAACTGGAACGGCTGGCCTTTTTTGAGAAGGACCGCATCTATTGCCGCCATGGCCTGGAGCATTTGCTGGCGGTGGCGCGCACGGCTTATATTTTGAATTTAGAGCGCGGAGCCGGTCTGCGGAAGGATCTGCTGTACGCCGCGGCACTGCTCCATGACATTGGCCGCGCCAACCAATATGCTTACGGCACGCCGCACCGTGAGGCTGGCGTACCATTGGCGCAGGCAATTTTGCGGGACACCTCCTTTTCTCCGGCAGAGCGGGCGGCGATCCTGGCGTGTGTCCAGCATCATTCCAACGACGGGCAGGGCGGCGTAACGCTGCTGGAGCTGATCGGTGAGGCGGACCATCGTTCCCGCCCCTGTTTTTGCTGCCCGGCGGCGGATACCTGCAAATGGAGTATGGAGCGGCGCAATCTTTCTCTGGAGCTATAGGAGGACAAGATGATTATTGGAGGCAAATTATTCGATACGGAACACCACACCTATCTCATGGGCATTTTAAATGTGACGCCGGATTCCTTTTCTGACGGCGGCAAGTGGAACTCGTTGGACAAGGCGCTGCGCCACACAGAAGAAATGATAGCGGACGGGATGGATCTTTTGGACATCGGCGGGGAATCGACCCGTCCCGGGTATACACGGGTTTCTGATGCGGAGGAGATCAGCCGGGTGCTGCCTGTGTTGGAGGCGGTGAAGGACCGGTTCGACCTGCCTGTCTCTGTCGATACCTACAAAAGCGCCGTGGCCCGCGCCGCGCTGTCTGCCGGCGCTGATCTGATCAACGATATCTGGGGCTTGAGGCATGATCCGGAAATGGCTGCCGTTATTGCGGAAAGCGGCGCGGCCTGCTGCCTGATGCACAACAGGGAGCAGCCGGTTTATCACGATTATCTGCCCGAGGTCTTAGAGGATCTGCGGACGTCAGTCCGTTTGGCGCTGCAGGCCGGCATCAGCGAGGACAAGATCATTCTGGACCCCGGCATCGGGTTTGGCAAAACACTGGACCAAAACCTGCAGCTCACCAACCGCCTGGAGCTGCTGCATACGCTGGGCTATCCTCTGCTGCTGGGTACGTCCCGCAAGTCTATGATCGGCCTGACGCTGGATCTGCCCAAGGAAGAGCGGGAGGAGGGTACGCTGGTCACCACGGTGATGGCGGTGATGAAGGGCTGCGCCTTTGTCCGGGTGCATGACGTGAAAAAAAACCGGCGTGCCATTGCCATGACGGAAGCGATTTTACACGCGTGAGGAGAACAGGATGGATCAGATCGTAATTCAGAATTTACAGGTATACGCCCACCACGGCGTGCTGCCGGAGGAAACCTCCCTTGGGCAAAAGTTTCTCGTTACGGCAGTGCTGGAGCTGGATCTGCGCAAGGCCGGCAAATCAGACGGGCTGGAGCATACGCTCAACTACGCTGACGTCTGCGCCCAGATCACCTCCTTCCTGCAAGCCCACACCTTCCGGCTGATCGAAGCGGCCGCGGAGCAGCTGGCGGAGCATTTGCTGCTCCATTACCCGCTGCTGGGCGCTGTCCAAATCACGCTGAAAAAGCCGTGGGCGCCCGTTGGCCTCCCGCTGGATACCGTGTCTGTCACGCTGGAGCGGGCGTGGCACACCGCTTATGTGGCCCTTGGCTCCAACCTGGGGGAAAAGCGCCAGTATCTGGAGGGCGCCGTTGCTTTTTTGCGGCGCCAAACGGGGATCCAGGTGGAACAGGTTTCGGATTTTCTTGTGACGAAGCCCTATGGCGTACTGGAGCAGGACGACTTTCTCAACGGCTGCCTGCGGTTAAAGACCCTGCTGCCGCCAAGGGAGCTTCTTGCCGTCTTGCAGGAGGGGGAACGCCAGGCCAAACGGGAGCGCAAGCAGCGGTGGGGGCCGCGCACGCTGGATCTTGATCTGTTATTTTATGACGACCTGACGCTGTGGGAGCCGGATCTGGTGATCCCTCACCCGGAGATCGCCAAGCGGGCCTTTGTACTGGAGCCGATGGCGCAGCTCGCGCCGTACCTGGTCCATCCGCTCACCGGCCAGACGATACTCCAAATGCTGGAGCGCCTGCGGGAGCAGGAAACAAGTTGAACAGAAAAAGAAAAATCCTATGGTCTGTTCCATAGGATTTTTTTATTTTGGTCAATGCGATCGTTTGGGTTTCTGCTCCGGCGCCCCGTGGACCTCTATTTGATGAAACGCGATAGGGATGCCGTGCTGCGGCAGAGCGCCGGTGAGCTGCTCGTTCATCTCCCAAAGGGCGTTCCAGTAATCATCAGCCGTTGTGTAAAAGCGCAGCGTGCAGCGCTGGCCATTGCAGGTAAAGCCCTGCACATGAAAGCTGGGGGCTGGGTCGCGCAGAATCAGCGGGTGATCATTACACAGTTCTAAAGCAACGCGGCGCACATCATTCAGATTTTCGCCCTGACGGGCGGTAAAGTCGATGGTTGCGCGGCGAACGCCCAACACGGTGTAGTTGACGATCATGCCGCCGGAAACTGTTTTGTTCGGGATGATGATTTCTTGCTGTGCGGATGTGATCAGCGCCGTGTGCATCATGCGCAGCTCAGAAACCGTACCCTCTACTTGATTGATCATGACAAAATCGCCCACCGAAAAAGGCTTGGTGCAGACAAGGAGGATCCCGCTGAAAAAGTTGGAGATCGGCTCGGTCAACCCAATGGCCAGCCCGACACCGGCGGCAGCCAGCGCGGCGATGATGCCGGAAAACGTAACGCCGAAGGGATAGAGCCACACAAGCGCCAGGCAGCCCCGCAGCCCATACAGGCAGACCGAGGAGAGGAAGGAGACGGCATTTGGTTCCAGCCTGCTTTTTTTCAGCCTGACGCGCAGAAAACGCAGCAGTCCCCGGTAGCAAAGCCAACTGATCAAAAGGATCGCGCAGTAAAGCAGAATGTTCTGCCAGTGGCCTGTCAGCCAGTTGACTGTCACTGTGTAAAAATCCGCCGCCAGCATGGGATACCTCCTTTTTGGAATGCTTTGCGTGAAAAATGAAAAAGACACACCGCCGTGCTGTTGCAGCAACACCTTGATGCGTCTTTCAGAGCTATGAACAAGATAGGACGGTTGAATCGGTGGCACAGAAAATTCTGTCGCTATGGCATTTATGATGTCTCCAACACTACCTTGTCCATGTTGCTTTTAGTTTAGCATAGATTCCAGCGTTTCGCAAGAGGTTTTCCAGGAAAAATCTGGAATTTTTTAAAAATTCCAGCATTTATCCCAGCATCTTCAAAAAAGAATTTTCATGGCATGTTTCGGAAAACAGGCCAGTACCCGATTTTGACAGGCTTTGCGCGAAGGGTGCAGAAAATAGTGGCAATTTTGTAGGAATTATTGACTCATACAGTTGGTTTTTGCTATAATTACAATGAATTTCATGCTATGCGCCGTTCCAATTGGGGCCGTTCGCAAGATCGGTTGGGGCTAGTTTATGGGGGAGCGCCGCCCGGCTGCTAGCACTGGAAATTCGATTTGTGAATGCTTTTTGTGATCTTGGAAAAATTGGAGTGTGAGAAATTTGAATGAGAATAAATTGAACTTAAAAAGAATCCCGCTCAAAATAGCGGCGGGTCTGTTGTCATCTGTTTTATTCTGCTCTGTTGTGTCCGCCGCCGCGTTGAGCGCGCAGCCGTTTTTGTCGACGGTGGCCCAAGCCGCGGCCAGCGAGACGCTGGCCCAGGTCACCGGCCTGACCGCGGTGAAGAAAACCGCAACGACGCTGAAGCTGAACTTCAACGCGGTAGAGGGCGCGGACGGCTATGAGATCTATGACGCGGCGGCCAACACGCTGCTGGCAAGCTGCACCACCCAAAACGGGGCCTCGGTGCTGACCAAAACGATCACGGGCCTTAAAGCCGGCGAGACACGCCAATACAAGGTGCGGGCCTACGCCACGGTAAACGGCAAAAAGGTCTACGGGGCGTTCTCCGCTACCTATTCTAAGGCAACGGCGGCCCCTGGGCAGGTCACCGGCCTGACCGCGGTGAAGAAAACCGCAACGACGCTGAAGCTGAACTTCAACGCGGTAGAGGGCGCGGACGGCTATGAGATCTATGACGCGGCGGCCAACACGCTGCTGGCAAGCTGCACCACCCAAAACGGGGCCTCGGTGCTGACCAAAACGATCACGGGCCTTAAAGCCGGCGAGACACGCCAATACAAGGTGCGGGCCTACGCCACGGTAAACGGCAAAAAGGTCTACGGCGCGTTCTCCGCTACCTATACCAAGGCAACGGCGTCAGCTGCCAGCGTAACGCTGAAAAGCTACACAACGACTACCGCTGTGAACTATCGCGACGCGCCCAGCACAAAAACAGGCAATGTTATCGGCACGCTTTCTTCAGGAACGGTCGTCTCTGTAGTCAGCGGGTATTCCACCACAGCGGACGGTTACACCTGGTATAAAATCAAGCTGAACGGTTCCTATTATTATGTAGCCGCTACGTTCCTCACGGAGGGTACTGCCAGCACGGTGGTCAGCTCGGACAGCGCTACAGTTACAAAGCTGAAGACCCTGTACCTGAGCGGGTATTCCGGCGGCACCTGGAAAAGCAGCGATACCAGTGTCGCGACGGTATCAGGCGGTTTTGTCTATGGCGTCAAAGCCGGCACAGCGAAAATCACCTGTACCAGCGGCTCAAAGCAGATGGCGTGGAATGTTACCGTTACCGCGGCTGCCGCGGTCAAGCTGGCGTATGTGTCACCAAACGTAGCCAGCGTAGGTGAGTCGGTCACCTTTGTCGCCATCACAGACAGCAGCCGGAATTCCGTCAAATTCGTCGTGAACGGCAAATCTGTTGTCGTGACGAACTACACGACGGAAACCGCCGCGGCGACCAGTAATTTTGCGGCAACCAAATCGAGGGTTTGGACATATACCACGAGCTTTAGCACAGCAGGTACCTACACCGCGAAAATTTATTCCTCCACCAGCACAGACGGCAGCAATATGAGCGCCAGCTACTTCACCACAGACGCCTTTGTCGTCTCTACCAAAAACAAAACCACAAGCTCCTTTGAGGAACGGCGGATCAGCGATGAGGGCCTGAATGTGATCGCTTCCTGGGAAGGCTACTCCGCGGCGGTCTACTTGGATCCTCTGACCTCCACCGTTGTACCGACAGTGGGCTATGGTTATACGGTTAGCTCTGGCGGCACCTTCTACAATAACCTGACAAAGTCAGAGGCCTGGGCGCTGCTTTGTGACGCGATCAACAAGGGGAATTACACCACGCAGGTGAATCTGTTCCTCACAAAGAATAATATACGGGCGAACCAGTGCCAGTTTGACGCCATGGTCAGCTTCTCTTATAACTGCGGCGCCGGTTACTGGAATGGCACGTCAACCTTTACGCTGCGGACCTACCTGCTCAATGCGGTGAACCCGAAAAACGTGCAGGCCAAAATTGACGGCGGCGCTACTGTGGAAGGAACGACGTCTGTCAAAACCCCGGTGTACTCCACCATGGTGCAGACCGGAACAGGGGATAGCACCATCGCGGCGGATACCACCGTTACCATCAAAAAGGCGGTTTGGGACAGTACCAATAAAGCCGCCTGGTATAAAGTAAAGGCTGGCAGTGTTACAGGCTATGTGCCAGCGCCTTATGTTTCCATTGAGTCCTATGACTTTACGGTCAATTTTAATTACATGGACGCCATCACCTTTGGCAGCGAGCTGCTCAAGTGGAACAAGGCCGGCGGCGTTCCGATCTCCGGACTGGTATACCGGCGGTTAGGAGAAGCAAAGCTGTTCAGCTTTAGCGATTATGACGCGGCGAAAAACAACAGCAGCGAAAAAGGCAAGAACACCTATAACTACATCATTCCATCTGATGTTGCCTCCAAGGGCTGGCTGAGCTAGCACAAACGCGGCACACCTGGCTTTAGAAAAAACCTCCCTTCGCATCCCATGCGCAGGGAGGTTTTTTTCGCAAAATAAAAGCAGCCCACCGTTGCCGCGGCCCAATGGCATGGCTGCGTAGGGTGTGCTGCTTTGTTATTCTGCCGCGATCATCGCCGGCAACGATGGATCAATCGTCGTAGTCCTTGTCCCAGGAGAGGATCTTGCCGTTGGAGGCTTTGATCTCGTATTCATATTCCCAGTTGCCTTTGCGGAACTCGATCTCATAGACCTTTACGCCGTCGTCATAGTCTGGCTTTGCGGTTGTAAAGGTGACCTGGCTGGCGGTCAGTCCGGCATGGTTCAGCGCGATGGACTTTGCCTTGGCCAGGGTGATCGCGCTGGAACTGCTGGCGGCGATTTTCACTTTGCCGGTCACGGTTTTATACACTGTGGCGCCCTTTGGCGCAATGCCGGTGATTTTGTAGGTGTAGGTCCTGCCCGTTTTATAGTTTTTGATTTTGAACGTCAGCTCATCATTGTCCTTTTCCGTAATGGTCGTGGCGTAAGTAGCGCCGTAATTGTCCGTTGCGGTGATCTTCACATTTTTGTACTTCACATAGCTTTGGAACTCCAGCTCGACTTTACCGCTGCCCTTGTAAGTCGTTTTTTCCACCACGGCCGTTGTGTTGGCAGAGGACAGCTTGACCTTGTCAGTCACGGTGGTGTAAGTGGAAGTACCCTTCACGCGGACGCCGGAAATGGTTACGGTGTAGGTTCTGCCCGCCTTGTATTTGTTGATCTTGAATTTAACGTCGTCGCTGTCTTTGCTGAGGACAGTTGCGGTGTAGGATTTTCCGGTGGAATCGACCGCAGTGATCTTCAAATTTTTATACTGCACGTTGGAGGCGAAATCCACTTCTACCTTGCCGCTGCCGGAGTAGAAAATCTTGTCGATGGCCGGTTTGCTTGTGCTTGCGGCCGCTGAGACTGACACGGTGTTCCATGCGGCCGCGGCTGGAACCACAGCACCTGCCGCGAGGATGGCGCTCGCCAAAATTCCGAATACTTTTGCTTTTGTCATGTAAACTCTCCTTATCTGATCATTTTTTAGCAAGTAGTTTGTTTTCTGCATCGCTTGTGTAAAAAAAGGCGCGGTATCGCGTCCTTCGCCAGAATAATGCAGGGAAGATGGGTTTTATTGCGGGCAAAGTAAAATTTTTTTGAACCATTCCCGACGCTCACAACGACATTCCACAACCTGTCCGCAGCCGCGATCAATCGTTATCATCCCGATCCCAGTCTAAGATGGTTCCATCCGAAGCACGGATCTCATATTCATATTCCAAATCACCGGTCATGAACTCGATCTCATAGAGCTGCGCGCCGTCCTCCCGTTCCAGTTCGGCCTTTTTAAAGCGTACCTGGCTGGCGGTCAGTCCGGCATGGTTCAGCGCGATCGACTTGGCTTGTTCCAGTGAGATGGTCCCGGCGCTGGCGTCACCGCCGCTTGCAGCGTCTGCTGTGCCCTCCGTTTCTGCCTGTGCGCTGTTCGCGCGCGGGAGCTCCGCCGACAGGATCTCGCCAGTGGTGGCGTTGATCTCATATTCATATTCCTGATTCCCGGAATCAAACTCAACCTCATAGATCATCTGACCGTCCTCGCAGTCGAACTCTATATCGGTCTGGGCGACATCGTCCTCTGCAAGGCCGGCATGCTCCAGCGCGATTTTCAGCGCGGCAGCGCCGCCAATATAGGATTTTTCGCTGGCAGCGCCGCTGCTGGAAATCGTTTCTGACGCAACGCTTTTTGTCGTGGCGATCAGGTTCAGGTCGTTGATGGTAAGTCCGGCCAGCTCTGCGAAGATACGATTGGTATCGCTTTGCAGGATAAGCTGGATCAGGGACGCTTTGCCCAGCGAGATCCCGTAAGTATCGGCCAAGGACTGCAAATCGTCATCGACCGTCAGGGATTGATTCAGGATTGCGCCGTCGATGGACGAAGCCGACAGGAGCTGGCTGATTTCCTCCTCCAGGGAGATCCGCAGGGCCTCGTTAGCGTCCTGATCGTCGCCATATACAGAGATCAGGACAGAATTCTGCAAATCAGACAGGTAGCCGTTTTTCAGCATGGAGCCGATCAGCGCGTTGACCGCCACATCCATATCGACGCTGGAAAGATCCATGTCATCCAGAATGGCGGCGCCGTCCGCATCGGTGGCAGCGGCTGACAGGACCCGCCCGCCGCTGTTCACGCGCAGTTCAATGCCGGGGTTGACGTCCAGATCCACAATGGAAGTAATGCGATAAAAATTATAGTTACGAAAACCGATAGCCGCGCAGCAGACAACCACGCAGAAAGCGGCGGCTGCGGCGGCTATCCTGAATACCGGCAGCTTTTTGTGTTTGACGGGCATCGCGGTTTGGGACGTTGCGGGGCGGTCCTGCGTAATTTGCCCGCACCGCGCAAGCACTTCTTCCAGTACGTCCGGCGTTTGATTGCGGACAGCCTGGTTCCATCTGCGCTTTAGTTCGCTTGTTTTCATGGAATCAGGCCTCCTTTAGCTGATGTTTCATTTTTTTCAAACCGCGGTGATATTTGGAAAGCACGGTGGAAAGGTTCAGGTCCAGCAGCTGACCGATCTCCCTATGCTTAAGCCCGCTAACAACGTGGAGCATGATGATCTGCCGTTCCTCATCAGAAAGCGCGGCCATGGCGGTTTGCAGCAGCAGCTTATCCTCTACGGAGGCGTGGGGGCTGCAAATCACGCTCGGCTCCAGCTCCTCCTCCAGCGGCAGCGCGGCCTTTCCACGCGCCCGCAGGCGGGAGAGCGCCAAGTTTTTCACAATGGTTAAGATCCAGGCCATCGGTTTGCCCATCGCCTGATAAGCCGGGGCGGCCTGGTAAATTTTCACATATGTCTCCTGCATCACATCTTCGGCGTCATCATGGTTTTTTACGATAGACAGGGCAAAGCCATACACGTCCGCCTGGGTCGATGCGTATAGCTCCTGCATGGCGCCGGGGTCGCCCCGCGCGATGGCAGCGATCAGGCTATCGTCCGGCGGTCGGTGCTGCCGCTCGTCCACGGCGGTTTGAAGAATGAATGTCGATAATAGCATGTTGGATTCCTCGGTTAATCTTTCCTTTTTCAATAACGCGGCAAAGCGTGTGCTTATTGCAGTGTGGTCAAATTTTATTTTCTAATCATATCACATTTTCAAACGTGTTGCAAAACAATTTGCCCTGCCAGCCGAAAGGTTCTGGCGCCCTGGCCTTTTTGATCCCTGCAGGCGAAAACGCGAAAACAAAATCCCCAAAGGAGAAGCATCGCTTTCCCTTGGGGATTTCTGATAGATTGCCAACAAGCTGTAGGGTCGGTCAATCCATTTTAAAGTTTTGGCTAAAGCGGGACAAAAACTCCCTGGTGCGCGGGTTTTGCGGGTTGCTGATGACCTGCTCCGGCGTGCCTTCCTCCGCGATCACGCCACTGTCCATAAAGATGATCTTGTCCGCCACATCGTGGGCAAATTCAATCTCATGGGTCACAACCAGCATGGTCATACCCTTGTCCTTCAGCTTTTTGATGACATTGAGCACCTCGCCGGTCAGTTCAGGATCCAGGGCGCTGGTCGGCTCGTCAAAGCAAAGCACGTCCGGGGACTGGGCCAGCGCCCGCGCGATTGCTACGCGCTGCTGTTGGCCGCCGCTCAGCTCGCAGGGATAAGCGCTTGCTTTTTCAGAAAGCCCTACGCGCTCCAGCAGGGAAAAGGCGTTTTGCCGGATCTTTTCCTTGGCGTCCTTTTTTGTCGTGCAGCCCAGATAGCTGCCGTTCTTTTTGATCTGTTCCTTTGCGCCCAGCGTCGGCGCCAGCATGATATTATCCAAAACGCTGAATTGCGGGAACAGGTTAAAGGACTGGAAGACCAGGCCAAAATGCAGCCTGTTTTTCCGCTTCTCACTGTCAGAGAGCTTAACGTCGCCGTCAGCGTTAAGCAGCACGTTGCCGTTCACAATAATCTTGCCTCGGTTTGGCGTTTCCAAAAAGTTCAGGCAGCGCAGCAGGGTTGTTTTACCGCTGCCGGAGGAGCCAATGATGGCGACCACCTCGCCCTTTTCCAGCGAAAAGGAGATGTTTTTCAACACTTCGTTTTTTCCAAAACTCTTTTGAATGTTTTCCACCTGTAAAATTGCCATGACCGCACCGTCCGTTATGCTTTGTAGTAGTTGAGCTTCTTCTCAAGGAAAGAGAACAGCAGCGTCAGAACGCCGCAGAAGGCCAGGAAGAAGACCGCGGAGTAGAACAGCGGCCAAATCAGGCCCGCCATGGAATAATCCTTGGCGTTCATCAGAACCTCAGGGATAGCGATCACGCTGGAGAGGGAGGTGTCCTTCACCAGGGTGATGATCTCATTGCCCATGGGCGGCACGATCTTCTTGATCACCTGGAACAGGACGACACGGAAAAAGATCTGTACCTTTGTCATGCCCAGCACCTGGCCGGCTTCGTACTGGCCGCGGGGAATGCTCTCGATACCGCCGCGGTAGATTTCAGAAAAATAAGCGGCGTAATTGATAATAAACGCGATCAGCGCAGCCTGCATCCGGTCAAATACAAACGAACCATGGGACACCAGCGGCGGTATGTAAAAGACGACGAAAAGCTGCAGCATCAGCGGTGTGCCGCGGATCACCCACACAAAGGTTTTGGTGAACCATTTGAGCGGCTTAAACCGGGACATCGAACCGCCGGAAATAATCAGTCCCAGGGGCAGCGCCACTAACAGGGTCACCCCAAAGATGATGCAGTTTTGCCCAAAGCCCTGCAGCAGCCGCAATGTTACCTGCCAGAGTTGTTCCATTCCAATTCACCCAAACTTCAAACGTATTTGTTGCTGATTACTCAGCGGATTCTGCCGTGGAGCTTTCGCCTGCGGACGCAGCCGGCTGTACCAGCAGCAGGCTTTCCAGATTGTACTTCGCGGCGATCTCAGCCAGGGTACCCTCGTCTGCCAGCTCCTGGATAGCGCCGTTGACCTTCTCCAGCGTTACCGGGCTGTCCTTGCGGAACGCAATGCCGTACTCTTCCGGCGCGAACTCGATGTTTTCAATAACTGCCAGATCAGCGTAGTCAGAACCCTCGCCCAGAGAGCCGATCGTCATAACATAGTCGATGATGGCCACATCTGCGGTGCCGGATTTCACCTCCAGCAGGGCCTTGGCCTGGGAATCTACGCCCAGGTAGCTGGCGTCCGCAAAGAACTCGTCGCCCTCCGCGACCTCTTCACCGGCAGATTTTTTCTCCGCCACAACAGATACGCCCGCCATGTCGTCCGCCGTCTGATACTTGTCGACGTCATCCGCCTTGACGACCATGACCTGCTTATTCTCCATATAAGGTGTGGAGATGTCCATGTTTTCCAGACGTTCATCGGTAATGGTCATGCCGTTCCAGATGCAGTCGATGGTGCCGGCGTTCAATTCAACCTCTTTGGAATCCCAGTCGATCTTCTGGAACTCCGCCTCAACGCCAAGCTTCTCGCAAACAGCCTGGGCGAACTCCGTCTCAAAGCCGGTCAGCTCGTTTGTTTCGGAATCAATGTAGTTCATCGGCTCAAAATAGGTGATGCCGATGACCATTTTCCCGTTGCCTTCAATGGTATCCCAATCGCCGTGGGCCGCAGCCGCAGAAGCAACTTCGCTTTCGTCAGTTGCCGCGGAGGTGTCCGCGTCTTCCGCACCGCAGCCAACTGCAAAGGCAGAAACCAACAGGGCGGCAGCGATCAGTGCGCCAAGCTTTTTACATTTTTTCATTTGTAATTCCCCCAAACAATTTTATGGATATTTACATTATAGCACTATCACAGTAACAAAGTAAAGCAAAAACAGAGGAAAAACAGATTTTTTTGCAAAACTGATAAAAATTCGCGGCAGGTCCAGCTGCAACAGCCGGACAGAAGATTGCCTTGCGGCAGTTTTTTTGCTACAATAAAACCAAAGCCATCACGCATCGCGGAAGGGAGTGGGTGAGATGCGGTTACAGCAAGGCGACATGGTGGGGCTCGTGTGCTGCTCAGACGGCCACCCGTGCGGCAGAAAGCAGTCAAATGAACAGCTGGGACAGGCGCTGGAAGCCTTTGGGTTAGTGCCGGTCTGGAGCCCATACCTTTACGCAAAGCAGTCTGTATTCAGCGGTACGGGGAAGGAACGGGCGGACGCGGTCAACGCTTTTTATCAAAATTCAAACATCAAAGCGATCTTTGACATTTCCGGCGGCAATGTGGGGAACAATGTTCTGGAGTATCTGAACTACGGCCTGATCCGGTCAAACCCCAAGCCTTTTTTTGGCTACAGCGATGTAACGACAGTGCTCCAGGCGATCTACACAAAAACCGGCCAGGGCGGCTGCCTGTATCAGCTCCGCAATCTGGTTGGACAAGACGGCGCTGCGCAGCGCGCGCGCTTTGCGGAAACGCTGATGCGGGGCGGCCATTCCCTGTATGACGCCGCTTACACCTTTTTGCGCGGCAGCCAAATCAGCGGCACGGTCGTCGGCGGCAACCTGCGCTGCCTGCTCAAGCTGGCCGGCACGCCCTATTGGCCGGCGCTGGACGGCAAGGTGCTCTTTTTGGAATCGCTGGGCGGCGGCCCCGGCGAGATCGCGGCGATGGCGGTGCAGCTGCGCCAGATCGGGGTGTTCCATCAGATCGCCGGACTGCTGCTGGGCGCCTTTTCCAAAATGGAGCAGGAACGGCTTTCGCCATCCGCTCCGGAGCTCTTTTTGCGGGTTACAGAGCCGTTTGACACCCCTGTTGCGCAGACAAGCGAGATCGGGCATCAGCCAGACTCGAAAGCGCTGCAAATTGGAAGTGCCGTACACATCACGCGGCAATCGGAGGAATCGCAATGATCGTAGATTTTCACACCCATGTGTTCCCGGAAGCAATCGCGGCGAGAACGATCGAAACGCTGGCGGAAAAAGCCGGTATCCGCGCCTATACCGACGGCACCTTATCCGGTCTGAAAGCCTCCATGCGGGAGAGCGGTATCGGCTGGTCTGTGATCTTGCCTGTGGTGACAAAGCCAAAACAATTTCAGTCGGTCAACGACTATGCCGCCTCGATCAATGGCAAGGCCGGCATCCTCTCCTTCGGCGGCATCCATCCCAATACGGCGGATTACCAGGGCGAGCTGGACACGATCAAGGCGCTTGGGCTCAAGGGCATTAAGATCCATCCGGACTACCAGGGCGTGCCGATCAGCGACCCCCGCTATCTCCGGATCATCCGTTACGCTGTTTCCATCGGCCTGTTTGTGGTGACCCACGCGGGCGTTGACGTCGGCATGCCGGAAAGGGTGCTCTGCCCGCCGCAGCTGGGCGCCGCCATGCTGGAGCAGGTTTACGGCGGCAAGGCGCCAGAGCAGCCGCGGATCATCTTTGCCCACACCGGCGGCTGGCGGCAGTGGGATGACGTGGAGCGGTATCTGGTTGGCAAGCCGGTTTATTTGGATATCAGCTTCAGCCTTGGGATGATCTCCGACGAGCAGATGATGCGCATCATTCGCCGCCACGGTGCGCAACGGATCCTGTTCGCCACAGATTCTCCCTGGAGCAGCCAGCGGGAAACCCTGGAAGCATTCCGACGCCTGCCCCTGACAGAAACCGAACGGGAACTGATCCTTTGGGAAAACGCATACCGTATTTTGAAGCTGTAATGTGCTTTTTTCACCAGCCCTGTCATATCTATTAGGATAGAGAAAGGGTGATGTGATTTTGAAAGGGCGACTCAATGATCTGCGCAACAAAGAAGTCATCAGTGTGGGCGACGGCGCCCGGCTGGGCTATGTCTGTGATGTTGGGCTGGACACGGCTGCGGCAAAGCTGACCAGCCTGGTCATTTACGGCAAGCCGCGCTGCTTTGGCCTGCTGGGCAGAGAGGCCGACACTGTGATCCCGTGGGAGGACGTGAAAACAGTCGGCGACGACACGATCCTGGTACATTGCGCGCCGCCGCGGGAAAAAGCGAAGCAAGGCAGCTGGCTTACGAAAATCCTGAAGGAAAAAACTTGAAAAAATCCGTTTTTTCTTGTTGCACTCGGTCTTTCTTTATGATATAATACTACACGGTATCGCCATAACGGCGGTAATACACACGATTTTGTACCAAACGGGACGGTGCTCCCTGTACTGGAGTTCCCCGCATGCCAGCAAGATCGGAGGAAAAACCAAGGAGGAAAATCAAAATGGCAGTAGTATCTATGAAACAGCTTTTGGAGGCCGGCGTACACTTTGGCCACCAGACGAGAAGATGGAACCCGAAAATGGCGCGTTACATCTTCACAGAACGCAACGGCATCTACATCATCGATCTGCAAAAGACCGTAAAGAAGCTGGAAGAGGCTTACAACTTTGTCCGCGATGT
>CAZFHQ010000008.1:15762-19470 GCA_964519325.1 uncultured Clostridium sp. | reverse complement strand
CCCCAGCGAAACGTTCTCTCCCGCGCGGGTAAATTGCAGGCCCTCCAGCGTGCCTGGCTCTGTCAGCGTGATTTGCGTGCGTTGGGTCAGGTCATGGCCGATCCTGCAGGCGTAAGTCGCCGTGCCGGTTTGAAGCTCTGCCGCTGCCTGAAAGGAAAGCTGCAGTTCCTCCGGGCCGATCTCCCGGTGCAAAAACGAGCCGCCCTCACAGCCGCAAAGCACCGCGCACAGCAGCGCGGCGGCCAGAACGGTACGCCATAGTCTCATGGAATCACCTGTCACTCATAATCTGAGAACACCGCGCCAAGCGCCGTTACCAGCTGGTTCGGCGTCAGCCCCCTCATTGAGGTCTGCGCCGCGCAGAGGTCACCGGCTTTGCCATGCAGATACACGCCGGTATAAGCAGCCGCAAAGGCAGGAACCCCCTGGGCGCACAGCCCGGCAATCAGACCGGCCAGCACGTCTCCGCTGCCGCCTTTTGCCATGCCGGCGTTGCCGGTGCTGTTATAGGCGGTCTTGCCCCAAGAGGACGAAAGCGCGCCGCTGCCGCTGGCGCTGTCTGGGTGAACGACCAAAGTATTATGCCCCTTCAGCACCAGCGTCACACCGTATTCCGACGCAAAAGTGCGCGCCGTTTTAATGCGGTTTTCCTCAACCGCCTGGCTTGTGCTGTGGATCAGGCGGGCCATCTCGCCCGGGTGGGGCGTCAGGATGACCGGCGCGGCGGCTGTTCTCAGTATATCTATATTCCGGGCGACGGCGTTTATGCCATCGGCGTCGATGACAAGCGGCACCCTGGACGCTTTGACCAGCTCCGCTACGATCCGGTCGGTCTGCGGGCCTTCGCCCAGCCCGCAGCCGATGAGGCAGGCGGTTGCCCGCTCCAGCTTTTGGAGCAGCAGCACAAGCGAGCGCTCCGGCTCCGCCGGCTCTAAAATTGTGTAAATAGGCTCGATCGCATTGGAGGCTACGATCGGATAGATCGAGCGTGGCAGCGCCACGTCCACAATGCCCGCGCCTGAGCGCACCGCCGCCGACGCGGACAGCACCGCCGCCCCGGCCATGCCCTCGCTGCCGCAAACAGCCAGCAGGCGGCCGAAGGTACCCTTGTGGCTTTCCGGATCCCGCGGCTTCAGCACCGCCCGCACGTCCTCCTCGTCGGTGATAAAGGTGTCATAAGCCTGTTCTGCCAGGCATTTTTTGCCGATGCCCACCTGTGAAACTTTGATTTCGCCACACTGGTATTTTGCCGGCCGGAACAGATGCACCGGCTTGGGCGTAGTGAAGGTCACGGTAGCGTCCGCCTGGATGTGGCATCCGGGTATGGCGCCGCTGTCCCCGTTGAGGCCGCTGGGAATGTCGACGGCGATGATCGGAGCAGGAGAGCGGTTCGCCGCCTCAAAAAATGGCTGCAGCTTCTCATCAACGCTGCCGTGGAACCCGATGCCGTACACCGCGTCCACCAGAAGGTCAGCGCTTTGGATAGCAGAGAGCAGTTGGTCGGGGTCGTCCGCCGCGCTATAAACCGCCACATCGCTTTCCCGCAGCTCTGCCAGTTTTTCTTTTGCCAGCTCTGTAGCTGGCAGGCCGTCTAACAGCAGCACCGTCATGGAATTGCAGAGATCGCACAGGCGCCGCGCCACCACAAAGCCATCGCCGCCGTTATTCCCTTTGCCGCACAGAACGGCAACGTTTTTTTCCTCCAGGTCATAGCGGTCCCGTATGAACCCGGCCACCGCCGCGCCCGCTGTGTCCATCAGGTCAGAATAATTGCAGCCCGTCAACACTGCCCGTTCCTCCAGAGCGCGCATTTGTCCGCATGATAATACTTTCATGGTTGCCTCCTCTTCTTATAGCCTATTATATTTCTCTGCTAAGCGATAAAGCCGCGCCGCAACGCCCTTGCCCAACTGGTTTTTCCGCAGGCGCCACCTCCAGTTGCCGCCCAGGGTGGAGGGGAAGTTCATACGGGCCTCGTTGCCAAGGCACAACAGATCCTGCGCTTGGAAGATAACGGTGCGAGCTACGCTGCTGTAGGCTTTTTTTACCATTGCCCACGGGATCTGTTTGAGCTGCCTGACCTTTAAGTAGTCCATGGTGTAATGCTGCACCCATTCGTTCTGATTTTGGAAGTAGCCAAGGATCGTCTCGTTGTCGTGGGTACCGCCGTAAACGATAGTGTTCTCCGTATAGTTTTCCGGAAAGTGGTCGTTGTTTGGGTCACCGTTAAAGCCGAACTGCATGATCTTCATGCCAGGATAGTCGTTTTGCTCCCGCAGCTTGACTACCGCGTCTACTACCACGCCCAGATCCTCCGCGATAATGCGGCCAGGGTCGACGACGCTGTTGATGGCGTCGGTCAGCTTTTTACCGGGACCTCTTTTATAAATCCCATTGACCGCAGTCGGATCGCCGGCTGGAATGGCAAAGTAGCGCACAATGCCAATAAAGTGATCAATGCGAATCAGGTCATACAGACGGGCGGCATTGGCCATCCGCTTTTTCCACCAGGCAAAGCTGTCCTGCTCCATCGCCTTCCAGTCGTAGAGGGGGTTGCCCCAAAGCTGACCGTCGGCGGAAAAATCATCCGGCGGCACACCGGCCACCTTTTTTGGCCGCAGCTTTTTGTCTAGCTGAAACAGGCTTGGGTTGGCCCATACGTCGGCGCTGTCCATGGCAAGATAGATGGGAATGTCGCCGATAATGCGCACACCGTTTTGGTGGGCATAGTCCAGCATCGCGTCCCACTGGGCGTAGAACTTAAATTGACAGAATTTCCAGAACGCCATCTCCTCCCGCAGCAGTTCGCCATATCGCTGCATTGCCTCCGGCTCCCGTTGTTTGATATCCTTTGGCCAGAGGGACCATTCCTGATTTTTGAAGTATGTTTTCAGCGCCATGTAGAGGCTATAATTTTCCAGCCAGTCTTCATTCGTCTGGCAAAAGTGCCGGTAAGCCTCACTGCCCTGGTGCCGGCTGTTTTGGAACGCCTTGTGCAGCACCTGAAACCTGTGATGAAACAGCTTGTCATAATCGACGGCAGTGCAAGTTTCCTGCCACTTAACGCGGGTCACGTCCCGCTTTTCCAGCAAGCCTTCCGCAATCAGCAGATCCAAATCAATCAAGTAGGGGTTCCCCGCAAAAGCTGAAAAGGATTGATACGGGCTGTCGCCGTAGCTGGTAGGGCCAACGGGAAGCACCTGCCAGTATTTTTGACCGGCGGCCTTTAAAAAGTCGATGAACCTGTAAGCCTGCTCCCCCAGGGTGCCGATGCCGTAATTGGAGGGCAGGCTGCTGATGGGCAGCAGTACGCCCGCGCCCCGTTCATGGACTTTTCTGGTTATTGCTTTGCGCATATGTAGTCACCTCAAGCAACTGGTTTTTTGTCAATTTTTCACAGAATAACAATAACAAAAATCCATTCTAATGTCAATATATACACCTTTGAGAAATTCTCAATTGCGTTAAAAAAGTCCCCGATTATACTTGATTTGCCCGTAAAGCATCATCGCAAGACCAACCACGATGCCAACGATGATGGTATAAGCCAGAGGTTCCCAATCAAATAGCATCTGCAAAACCGCCGTAATCAGGCAGGAAACGCCGATGGCGAGCGTCCCCGTCCCCATCCATTTCCCGTATTTCGGTACATCCGCCTCGGTGACTTTCGTCCGGTTGTACCAGTGAATTGTTGCGATATTCCCCCGG
>CAZFHQ010000008.1:0-15752 GCA_964519325.1 uncultured Clostridium sp. | reverse complement strand
AAAGCACGACGCTCACCGCGATTAACAGAATATATCCCATAGAGCCACCTTCCTACAATTTCTTTGTTATTATTTTAACATAATGGAGTGCTGTTTACAAGAAGAATCGAAAAAAGGGTACTTGCATTTCCCGCCTGTTTGTGATAAGATGTGAATCAGTGTTCTAATGAATAGAAAGAACTGCGATGAAAAAGGAAAGTACCCGCCGCCTGCCGGACAGAGAGGACTGGTCATGGGCTGCAAGCCGGTCTGCGGAAAGGAGCGGGGAAGTTCCCTTTGGAGCTGCGGGGCGGAATGTGTACAGCGCTAGTAAGCCTCGCCGGTGGCCCCCGTTATCGGGCGTCTGCCAGTCGGCAGCAAAGCGCCTGCGCTCAGCAGGAACTTGGGTGGTACCGCGGAGTTTTCTCGTCTTCGTCCCTGTAATTTGGGGCGGGGACGTTTTTATTTTGCTGTGTTTATGCAACCATGTAACATACAGAAAGGATTGATTCAGATGAAAGAGCAGCTGGAAAGCATTCGTCAAAATGCTTTGAAAGAGCTGGAAGAAGCCAAGGAGCAGCTTTCTTTGGAAAATCTGCGCGTGAAGTATCTTGGCAAAAAAGGAGAACTGACCGCCATTTTAAAGCAAATGGGCAAGCTGTCTGCCGAGGAGCGACCCGTCATTGGCCAACTGGCCAACGAGGTCCGCGGCAGTATTGAGAGTTTTATGGCGGAACGGGTGGCAGTCCTGAAAAAGGAGGCCCTGGCCCACCGCCTGGCTGCGGAGAAGATCGACGTGACCATGCCGGGTACTCCCTGTTCCATGGGCCACAAGCACCCCCTTTCCATCGTGCTGGACGAGATCAAAGAGATCTTCATCGGCATGGGCTTTGACATTGTGGAAGGCCCGGAGGTCGAGCTGGACTATTACAACTTCGAGGCGCTGAACATTCCAAAAAACCACCCGGCCAGAGACACCCAGGACACCTTCTATATCAATGACAACATCGTGCTGCGCACCCAAACCTCTCCTGTGCAGATCCGCACCATGGAGCAGCGCAAGCCGCCCATCTATGTGATTTCCCCCGGCCGTGTATACCGCTCCGACGCCATTGACGCCACCCACTCCCCCCTGTTTCATCAGATCGAGGGCCTTGTGGTGGACAAGGGCATCACCTTTGCCGACCTGAAGGGTACGCTGGAAACCTTTGTCAAGCGGCTGTACGGCGAGGATTCCGTCGTCCGGTTCCGCCCCCATCACTTCCCATTTACCGAGCCGTCCGCCGAGGTGGACGTGCAGTGCTTCAACTGCCACGGCGAGGGCTGCCGGCTTTGCAAAAACGAGGGCTGGATCGAGATCCTCGGCTGCGGCATGGTTCACCCAAAGGTATTGCAAAACTGCGGCATCGACCCGGAGGTCTACACCGGCTGGGCGCTTGGCATGGGTCTGGAGCGCGTCGTCATGCGCCGCTATAACATCGACGACCTGCGCCTGTTCTATGAAAATGACGTCCGCTTCCTGAAGCAATTTTAAAAGAAAGGAGACTGTTATATTATGAATCTATCCATGAAATGGCTGAACGAATTTGTCGACGTTTCCGTTCCGCCAAGAGCGTTTGCCGAAGCGATGACCATGAGCGGCTCCAAGGTGGAGAGCTGGGAGATCGAGGGCGCGGAGATCGACAAGGTTGTCACCGCGAAAATTCTGGAGATCAAAAAGCACGAGGACTCCGACCATCTGGTGGTCTGCCAGGTGGATATTGGCAAGGATGAGCCGATCCAGATCGTGACCGGCGCTTCCAACCTGAAGGTCGGCGACATTGTGCCTGCCGCGCTCCACGGCTCCACCCTGCCCGGCGGCGTGAAAATCAAAAAAGGCAAGCTCCGCGGCGTGGAGAGCAACGGTATGCTCTGCTCGCTCGGCGAACTGGGATTGACCGTCAATGACTTCCCCAACGCCATTGAAGACGGCATTTTTGTGCTGGATGAGGACGTGGCGCTGGGCCTGCCCATTTGTGAGGCGATCGGCTTCAACGACACCAAGGTTGAATTTGAGATCACCTCTAACCGACCGGACTGCTTCTCCGTCATCGGTCTGGCACGAGAGGCCGCCGCTACCTTTGACAAGGTACTGAAGCTCCACACGCCGGCAGTCAAGGCCGGCCACGGCTCCTGTAAAGGGATGCTGGACGTTTCCATTGAGGAGCCAGACCTTTGCTCTATCTACAGCGCGAGAATCGTCAAGCATGTACGGGTCAAGCCCTCCCCCCGCTGGATGCGGGAACGGCTCCGCGCTATGGGCGTCCGTCCGATCAACAACATCGTCGACATCACCAACTATGTCATGCTGGAGTACGGCCAGCCCATGCACGCCTTTGACCTGCGGTTCATCGACGAGGGCAAGATCCGTGTCCGCCTTGCTAGGGACGGTGAAACCATCACCACCCTGGACGGTGTGCAGCGGAAGCTGGCTGCTGACCAACTGGTCATTGCCGACGCCAACAAGCCGGTTGCCATCGCCGGCGTGATGGGCGGCGAGTACAGCGGCATCATGGACGACACCACCACCATCGTGTTCGAGTCTGCCTGCTTTGACGGCGCTTCTGTCCGCACAACAGCGCGGGATCAGGGTATGCGCACTGACGCCGCCTCCCGCTACGAAAAGGGCCTTGACTACCACAGCTGCCTGCCCGCGCTGGAACGTGCCTGCGAGCTGGTCGAGCTGCTGGACGCTGGCGATGTGATGGATGACATCATTGTGGACGACAAGTCCAGGGACAATTCTGTGGTCATTCCGCTGAATGCCGACTGGATCAACCAATTCCTCTCCCTGCATTTGACCGCCGACGAGATGAAAGCCATCCTCACAAAGCTCGACTGCAAGTTTGACGGAGACAACATTCTCGTGCCTACCTTCCGCCCGGATCTCCAGCACAAGGCGGACATTGCTGAGGAGATCGCCCGTTTTTACGGCTACAACAATATTCCAAGCGCGGCGGCAGGCGGCGGCGCCCAGGGCAAATATACGCCCCGTCAAAAATTTGAGGCTGCCATCTCCAACACGATGCTGTCTCTTG
This sequence comes from uncultured Clostridium sp., assembly GCA_964519325.1. GTDB lineage: Bacteria > Bacillota > Clostridia > Oscillospirales > Acutalibacteraceae > UMGS1071. The sequence continues at coordinate 12,696 of CAZFHQ010000008.1, read as the reverse complement.
GCCTGAGCGAGATCATGACCTACTCCTTCATCAGCCCGAAGTATTATGACAAAATCCTGATGCCGCAGGATTGCCCGCTGCGCAATTCCGTCACCATCTCTAACCCGCTGGGCGAGGACACCAGTATCATGCGGACCATCGCCCTGCCCTCCATGCTGGAGATTCTTGCCAAGAACTACAACAACCGCAACGAGGAAGCGTCTTTGTTTGAGCTGGCCTCCGAATATATCCCAACTGAACCGGACAAGCTCCCCATTGAGAAAACAACCCTCATCGGCGGAATGTACGGCAAGCAAGCGGACTTTTTCCGGGCGAAAGGCATTGTGGAGCAATTGCTGAAAAACCTCTCTGTCTACGGCTGCGAGTATGAAGCCTCCGCCAGCGAGTTCGCCTATCATCCGGGCCGCTGCGCTATCATCACCAAAGACGGCCAGCAGGTCGGCGTTATCGGTGAGATCCACCCCACTGTCGCCGAGAATTATAAGATCGACGCCCGTGTGATCTCCTTCTCCCTCGATGTGGACATGCTGTTCGCCATTGCCACACCGGAAAAAACCTATACTCCCCTGCCGAAGTTCCCGGCCGTCACCCGTGACCTGGCGCTGCTGTGCGATGAAGGGCTGACCGTGCGCACCCTGGAAAAGGCGATCATTCGTGGCGCGGGCAAATATCTGGAGAGTATTAAGCTGTTTGACGTCTATCAGGGCGAGCAGATCGAAACGGGCAAAAAGAGCGTGGCCTTCAGCGTAACCCTCCGTTCCGCAGACGGCACCCTCACCGACGAGATCTCCAATCGGGTCGTCGGCAAAATTATGGCGGAGCTGGAAAAGGCTGGCGCGGTGCTGCGCTCCTGAAAATATTACTTTTTACTCTTGTAATTTCTTTGGATTTGTTGTATGATACTAATATATTGCTATATTGTTTAGCCATGGAGGTGTGGTAGATGGATATGACAATGACGTTTTCCTTCAATGATAATCATGACGCGGATATTAAGAAAACCCTGCTCACCGTATATCATGCATTGAAAGAAAAAGGCTACAATCCGATCAACCAGATCGTGGGGTACATTCTTTCAGAAGATCCAACCTATATTACAACACATAACAACGCCCGCAGCCTGATCCGGAAAATCGACCGGGATGAGTTATTGCAGGTTTTGGTGAAATCATATTTAAAAGAGTGATGAAAAAGCTATTGTGCTGATTCTCTGGCATGATAGCTTTTGTTTGGCATAAACAGAAAAACAACTTCAAAACGAAAGGACGCGAGTGAATGGCTGCACAGAAAAAAACAGAGTCCATGTTCCCCATGTACAAGGATAAACCGCTGGTGCGTTCCGGCGATACCATTTATTATGGCAGTATGAAAGACCCTTATGTTATCAAAATGGAGATTAAAAGCAAAAAAGCCGTAGGCGACCAGGAAATTGCCGATAAGGTGACCATCCAGCTCCTTTCGACCGACACCAGCCTGAGTATTCGGAAACAGGTTGTCAAAACCAGCGAGAAAAACGGCCTGTTCCTCGCCATGGATATTGCGGAAGCCTGGCTGGAACGCAGCCTGGCCCAGGCAAAAAAAGCACAGGACAACGCTTAACAGCGCCGGTCCGCGCTCTGGCAGCAAGCCTCCCCCCTGACGCAGCAAACGGAAGCGGCGCCAGGGGTTCTTTTTTTGCGGAGCGGCGCCACAACTACTGGCAGCAATCGGCACCAAGCTTGGCAAATGCATTTTAGAATGAGATAGGATAAAAGATATTGACACGTCAGCCAATTGTGATAAAATGAGAACTGGGAAATAAAACCCCTGAACTCTGCCTGATGGAGTGCCGGCAAAGGCCGCAATTCTGGGCGAGCCGTGCAACGCGAACCCTGTTTGGCGCAGGGTGGTATACTCCAAATTTTAGGAACGGTGGGTGATCCAGAGCATGGAACCTAAGAACGTGGAAAATAAAAAACCGATGATTAACAGCACACGGGAACGCATTCTCAAATCCTATCGCAAAAAGCTGTCTGCTGCTTTGCCGTGTTCCAATGCGGAAAAGGAGCGGATCATTTCCGATGTGGAACAACGCATCCGCGATTACTTTGAGAATCATCCCGCTGCTACTGACAGCGAAATCTCCAAACAATTCGGCACGCCGGAGGAGATTGCCGACAAATATTTTCAATCCTTGCAAGGGAATGAACTAAAAAAGCGCTTTACGACAAAGCGCATCATTTATGCTGCCGTGTTTGTGGTCGCGTTCGCGTTGGCCATTGTGGTCGGTGTTTTTTATTTGATGCCGCAGTCAGAAAGCGTTGGCAAAGCCTACCCCGCCAGTGGAACTGTCGCGGAGGAAAGGCTTGCCGATGGGATGACATCCAGCGGGGCTGGCGCGTCCGCAGCGTTATAAAAATAAATTAGCCGTATTGTTCCGCAGCAAAAAAGGCCTCCTACCACGGAAGGCCTTTTCTTTTTTTGATACAGTCATTTTGCAATTTTATCGAGGATCGCCATGATCTCCTCCATCTTTTCCGCCTGCTCACGATTGTCGCCATGGAGGAACGCGCTGCGCACACAACAATTCAGATGCGCGGCGATGATCTCCTTATTAGCCTTGCGCAGGATAGCCTGGGTGGCCAAAAGCTGGTTGGAAATATCAATGCAGTAGCGGTCCTCCTCGATCATTTTCAAAATGCCGTCCAGCTGGCCGCGCGCTGTTTTAAGCAGCCGCGCAACGGTTTCTTTCTCCGCTTTCATGGGGCTACCTGCTTTCCACTTTGACAGCCTCAAAGCCTTCCTGGTTGACGGCGTCCATCAGCGCGGCGTCCTCTACCGGTGTGGAAAGCGTGATCTCCGCCTGCTTTTGCGCCAGGTCAACCACGGCGTCGGCTACGCCGTCCAGCTTTTTCAGCGCCCTTTCCACCGCCATTTTGCAGTGGTTGCAGCTCATGCCCTCAATCGTCATTACTTTTTTCATGTTACCATTCTCCTTTTCTTGTGTTGTGATTTGGTCGGGTTCAAATGTGTCTACCCGCACCTGCGCAGCCGCCGATTCAGCAGCAGAGCCTGCTTCGGCCGCCAGTTTTGGCTTGAAGAACCGCAGCCGCAGCGCGTTTGTCACCACGCACACCGAGCTGAAGCTCATAGCAGCCGCGGCAAACATGGGGTTCAGCTTCCAGCCGAACAGGCCAAAGAACACGCCGGCCGCCAGCGGAATGCCGCAGGCGTTGTAGAAGAAAGCCCAGAACAGGTTTTCTTTGATGTTGCGGATCACCGCCTTGCTCAATTGGATCGCGGCGACAACATCGGTGAGGGTGCTTTTCATCAGAACGATGTCCGCTGATTCAATGGCAACATCTGTGCCGGCGCCAATGGCAATGCCCACATCTGCCCGCGTCAGCGCAGGCGCGTCGTTAATGCCGTCACCCACCATGGCAACCCGGCTGCCATCCTGCTGCAGCGCGCGGATCTCCCGTTCTTTTTCCTGGGGCAGCACCTCGGCTACCACACGGTCAACCGCCACCTGGCGGCGGATCGCTTCCGCGGTGCGCTGGTTGTCGCCTGTAAGCATGACAACCCGGATGCCCATGCGCCTGAGCGCCTGCACCGCGGCAGCGCTGGAGGGCTTGACAGTGTCCGCCACACCGATCAATCCGATCAGGCGGCCCTCCTCAGCAAAATAGAGGGCTGTTTTCCCCTGGTCCGCCAGGCTGTTGGCCAGGGCCTGGACATGGGCAACCGAGATCTGATGTTCCTGCATCATTTGCAGGTTCCCCGCCGCATAGCGCCTGCCGTTGATCTGGCCCGTCACACCTCTGCCCGCAACTGATTGAAAGAACTGCACCTTTTCCACAGAAGCCTGCTGTTCCTTACCATAGGCTACCACAGCGTCTGCCAGTGGGTGTTCAGAGCCGGTTTCCAGAGAAGCGGCGATCTGCAAAAATTCTTTTGCCGTCAGCGCGTCACTGTGAATGACGTCCGTCACCCGCGGCTTGCCCTCTGTGATGGTGCCGGTTTTATCCAGCACGACCGTTTTGACGGAATGGGCTGTCTCCAGCGCCTCAGAGGACTTGATCAGGATGCCGTTGCTGGCGCCGCGGCCAGTACCCACCATGATTGCCACTGGCGTTGCCAGTCCAAGGGCGCAGGGACACGAGATGACCAACACGGAAATCCCGATGGACAAAGCAAAGGAAAACGGATAGCCGATGGCCAGCCACACGATGGTGGCAGCAATGGCAATGGAGATGACGATCGGCACAAAAACGCCGCTGATCCGATCCGCCAGTTTGGCGATCGGCGCTTTGGAGGCGCTGGCCTCCTCCACCAGACGGATGATCTGCGCCAGCGTAGTGTCATCGCCGACCTGATCGGCCCGCACATGCAGATAACCGGATCGGTTCATCGTCGCGCCGGTCACGGGATCGCCGGGCTGCTTTTCCACGGGAATACTCTCCCCTGTGATGGCTGACTGATCGACCGAAGCCGTTCCCTCCAGCACCGTGCCGTCCACCGGTATGCTCTGCCCTGTGCGGACAACAACGACGTCGCCTACCTTCACGTCCTCCACAGGCAGCTCTGTTTCCACCCCATCCGCCAGAACGACCGCCGTTTTCGGCGCCAAATTCATCAGCTTGGTAATGGCCTCTGTCGTCTTGCCTTTGGAGCGCGTTTCCAAATATTTACCCAAGGTGATCAAGGTCAAAATGGTGCCGGCTGATTCAAAATACAGATCCATTGAATAGGAGGAAACTGTTTCCAGATCACCGCGCCCCAAGGCGATGCCAATGACAAAAATCGCGTAGATGCCGTAGACCACCGCGGCGGACGCCCCTACCGCAATCAGCGTGTCCATGTTGGGCGACAGCCGGAACAGGGACTTGAAGCCGTTCTCAAAATAGCGCCGGTTGAGATACAGGATTGGCAAGGTCAGCAGGAATTGGGTAAAGGCAAAGGTAACGGCGTTTGCTGTGCCGTGGAACGCCGCCGTGATAAAAGGCGGCACCGGCAGGCCAAACCATTCCCAGAACATATGATGCATGGACAGATACATCAGCGGCACCAAAAAACAAATCGAGGCGATTAGCCTATTGCGCATCGAACGGATGGTTTTTTCCGTCTCCCGCACAGCGCTGCCCCGGTCTTCCCCGGAACTGGCAGTCCGCTTCCCCTCACTGCCGTCGGCGGGGCTTGCGCCGTAACCGGCATGCTCCACAGCAGCAATGATTTCGCTTTGGGTCAGGGCTGTTTTGTCATACTCTACCGCCATGGAATTGGCCAGCAGGTTGACCTCTGCTTTTGTCACGCCTGCCAGCTTGCTGACGGTCCGCTCCACCTTTGCGGAACAAGCCGCACAGCTCATTCCAGTCACATGAAACCGCTGCTTCATGTCGTTCACCTCCGCAATACACCCCACCCCCTGGGGGTGTTTCTTCTTTTCTCAGTATACTGCTAGCCTTGCCCGTTGTCAATCTTACAATGCGTTTTTCTGTATTGTGCCAGCTGGAAAAATCGTGTAGAATAGGAACATGGACACGGAAAGGAGCGGCCTATGGAACGACATGTGGAAATTGAACGAAGCATCATCAAAAAATACCGCAAAACGATCTGGAATAAATTCATCGGCGGCATCAAGGACTACCAGCTCATCAGCGCGCATGACAAGATCGCTGTGTGCGTCTCCGGCGGCAAGGATTCCATGCTGCTGGCCAAATGTATGCAGCACCTGCAAAAATACAGCGATTTTCCCTTTGAGGTGGAATACATGGCGATGGACCCAGGCTACGCGCCGGAAAACCGCCGGCAGATCGAGCGGAACGCCGAGCTGCTGCAAATCCCCCTCCATGTGTTTGATTCGCCCATCTTTACCGTGGTGGATAAGTCCGAGCAAAACCCCTGTTATTTGTGCGCCAGGATGCGGCGGGGATATCTGTATCAGCACGCAAAGGCGCTGGGCTGCAACAAAATCGCGCTGGGCCACCATTTTGACGATGTGGTGGAAACCATCCTCATGAGCACCCTGTATGCCGGCGAATTTAAAACAATGATGCCAAAGCTGCACAGCGTCAATTTCCCTGGCATGGAGCTGATCCGCCCTCTTTACCTGGTAAAGGAGTCGGAGATCATCAGCTGGAAAAACTACAATGGGCTTGCCTTTTTGCAATGCGCCTGCCGCTTCACCGCCAATGCCGATACGATCGCGGATTCCAAACGTCAGTTTGTCAAAGGGCTGATCCGGAACCTGAAGCAGGACTCCCCCAACATTGACAAGAATATTTTCGCCAGCGTCCACAATGTCAATCTGGAAACGATCATCGGCTTCCGCCGCAGCGACACAGACGATGTCCACAGCTTTTTAGAGCGGTATTGAGGCGCGCCATGACACCTGTTGCCCCACAACGCACATTTGGCGTCAGCCTGTTCACACTGAAGCTGATTGCCATGGCTGCCATGGCAGCCGACCACATCGGCGCGCTGTTTTTTCCAGATCAACTTGCCTGGCGCTGCCTTGGGCGGCTGGCTTTCCCCATCTACTGCTTTTTGATCGTCAACGGCTTTTTTCACACCCACAGCCGCAGCGTCTATCTTGCGCGGCTGGTCGGCTTTGCCGTTGTGTCTCAGATCCCTTACACGCTGATGCTGCTGGAGGAACACGGCGTTCCGCTTGCCATGCTCCCGCGGCGGTATGACCTGCTGCTGCATACGCTGAACTCCCTGTTCGTACTCTCGCTGGGGCTGCTCACCCTCCTGCTGCTGGACAAACTGCGGGAAAAGCTTGGTTCGGGCGGGCATTTGCTGGGTCTGCTCTGCGCCGCCGGTTTGACCGCCCTCTCCTACTGGCTGCACTGCGAATACGCATTTTTGGGCGTGCCGCTGATCATTGCGTTTTATGAAGCCCATCTATTCCGCCAGTCCAGCCGCTGCCCATGCCCGGCGGCCGGCGTGCTGGCCCAGCTCTCCCTTGGCACGGCGGCCCTCGCCCTTTATGTGGTACTGCGCTGCCTGCTGCAGGGCATCCTGTGGAAGCCAGCCCTGCTTTATGGCGTGTGCCAGTTTGCCGCTCTGCTGCTGATATTGCTTTACAACGGGACCCGCGGGCATCAAAACAAAGCTGTGCAATATTGCTTTTATCTATTTTACCCGGCACATATTTTGCTCCTGGTTCTCCTTCACACCATCCTGCTGTAACGAAAAAATGCCCTGCGCTGCCGCGCGGGGCTTTTTCTATGGAGCGATTTCCTCAGCCATTTTTTCTTATCTCTGTTTTGGCGGAAAGGAAGGCGGCTGGTAAGACGCGATAAATGCTTCGATCTCCCGCAAATCTGTGGAAAAAAGCGTTTTCTCCCGTTCCTCCCGCAGCAGGAAGCCCTCTGTCACCATCTTATCATACATGGCCTCCAGCGGCGCGTAATATTGGTTTTCATTCCACAAAATGCAGGGGCCGTCGTTCTGGCCGATCCTTGCCCAGGAAATCATTTCTGTGATCTCCTCCAGTGTGCCGGCGCCGCCTGGCAGCGCAATAAACACGTTGCCAAGGGCAGCCATTTTCTTTTTCCGCTCCGACATATCCTCCACATAAATCAGCTCTGTCAAGCCGGTGTGAACCGGCTCCCTTGCGATGAGGAAACGGGGCATTACGCCGATAACGCTGCCGCCGGCCTGTAGAACCGTATCCGCTACCAGACCCATCAGGCCCACCCGGCTGCCGCCGTACACCAGCGTATCGCCCCGCGATGCGATCCATTCTCCCAGCCGGACCGCCGCTGCCTGGAACTGGGCGTCCCGCCCGCCATGGGCGCCGCAGTAAACCGTGATCTTCATCGTATTCCCTCCTTGCTGTTCCTTCTTATCCATATCATATTTTGCTATCGTTTGTCAACCGTTCCAGCCAAAGCAGGTGGCATGCACTGCCGAACCTTCTGCTTTTTTCATATCCGCCCGTCCGTTTCATATGTATAAAACAGGTGTTTATTACAACTTGTGGGGTTGGATTTATATGAAAAAGCGCGCCTTTCTGCTCAACGCCCTTTGCCTGACCGTCTCATCTTTTGCCATGCGGCTGATCAACATTCTGTACCGCGTTTATCTCACCGAGAAAATCGGCGCGGAGGGCATGGGGCTTTATCAGCTCATTTACTCTGTTTTCGTTTTCGCTATCACTGTTTCCACAGCGGGGATCAGCCTTTCAGTGACCCGCATTACGGCCAACGCGGTTTCTGCGGGGGAACGGCAAACACTGGGCAGCTGCATGCGGAAATGCATCCTGTTCAGCCTGTGCCTGAGCCTCGCCGCAATGATCGGCCTGCTTTGCGCCGCCGGCTGGGTCGGCAATGGCATCCTGGGTGACAGTCGGGTCATTCCCTCCCTGCGGATCTTGGCGCTGGGGCTGCCGTTTATGGCCGTCTGCTCCTGCATGAAAGGATATTTCTTAGCCATGCGCGGCGTGTTCAAAACAGCGCTGGGTGAGTTGCTGGAGCAGCTTGTGACTATCTCTGTTTCCGTTTGCCTGTTTGTTACCGTGTCGCCTGCCACTGTGGAGGCCTGCTGCTGCGCAATCATGGCTGGCTCTACAGCCGGCGAGGTATGCTCCTGCCTGTTTACCTATGTGCTGTACCGGCTGCACCTGCAAAAGGTCACCGGAGGCAGCGGCAGACAAAGCACCGGCGTCCTGCGGCAGATCCGCCGCATTGTGCTGCCCATCACCCTAAGCTCGACACTTCGCAGCGGCCTGGGTGTGATCGAGAACCTTCTCATTCCCATCGGTTACCAGAAAAACGGCGCCAGCGCGTCGTCGGCCCTTGCCGAATACGGCATTCTCAATGGAATGGTCATGCCGGTGCTGCTGTTCCCCGCGATGTTCCTCACCAGCTTCGCTTCCCTCCTTGTACCGGAAATGGCAGAAGCGCTGGCCCTGCGCCGCAAGAACTACATCCGCTATGTGGCGGGACGGGCCATCCATGCCACCCTGCTGTTTTCTATTTTCATCGCGGTGTTCTGCGCCTGCTTTGCCCGTAATATTGGGCTGCTGCTATATCACAGCGCTGAATCCGCACGGCTGATCCAGATCCTTTCGCCGCTGATCCCGCTGTGGTATCTGGACATTGTAGTGGATCATCTGCTCAAGGGGCTGGACCAACAGCTTCCCTCGCTGCGCTACAATTTTGCCGACACCGCCATCCGGGTGGTGCTGACCTACTTTCTCATCCCCCTTGCCGGGACGCGCGGCTACTTGTGCATCGTCTTTTTCAGCACAATCTTTAACGCCGCGCTGAGCATCCGCCGGCTGCTGAAAACGGCAGAGCTGCACCTCTCAGTGACGCGCTGGCTGCTGCTTCCATCGCTCTCTGCCGCCATCTCCATTGTCTGCGTCATGGCAGCGCTGCAAAGGCTGCCAGCGCGCAACGCAAGCATATGGCTTGTGCCGCTGTGCTGCCTGTTGGCTGGCGCGGCGGTTTACTGGCTGCTGCTCCGGCTATGCGGCAGTGTGCAAAACAGCGATGCAGCGTGGCTGAAAAGCCTGCTTGTCCGAAAAGACAGCGGCAGTAAAAAAACCGCCGCCGACAAAAGCCAGTTTCGTTGATCAAAGCCCATCGCTCTTTGCAAAATGATGCTCCCACAGAACCAGCGGGGCGTCAGGTGCTGCGGCGCTGTCAGTACATGCAGGGTACCATGCCGTGAGCGCGGCTGCCTCCTCGTTTTAGTTAGCAATAACTAATTCCCCGAAGAAAAGGAAAGCTGCCCCACAGAGCAGCCGCCGATCAGAGATGGGCAATGACCTCCACCTCTGCCAAAGCGCCCATAGGCAGCTCCTTCACCGCAACGCAGGACCGTGCCGGTTTGCCGGTGAAATACTGGCCATACACAGTGTTAAACTTTTTAAAGTCCTCCATATTGGCCAGATAACAGGTGGTCTTGACCACATTTTCAAAAGAAGTTCCCGCGGCGTCCAGCACAGCGCCCAGGTTTTTCATGATTTGGGCTGTCTGCTGGATGATCGTTGTACCCACCAGCTTGCCGGACTGGGGATCCAGCGGGATCTGGCCGCTGGTGTAAAGCAGGTCGCCGATCACGATTGCCTGGGAGTAGGGGCCGATGGCTGCCGGTGCGTTTGGCGTGCTGATTTTTGTTGTGTTTGACATTTGGAAATCCCTCCGTGTTCTATGCAGTGATGATTGCGCCAGCTTATCTGGAACTGACGATTTTATAGCCGCCGGCCAGCAGTGCCTGCCGGATCGCTTCGATTTGCGCAAAATCCCGCGTTTCCATCACCAGGCGGAGATAACAGCCGTTGACATGGGTGTTCTCGCCGGAATGGTCGTAGTGGACCGCCACAACATTGCCGCCAATCTCAGAAATGATGCGGGAAACGTCGCTGAGCTGGCCGGGCTTGTCGATCAGCTCCAGGGTAATGTCGGCGGAGCGGCCGGATTTGAGCAGGCCGCGGCTGATCACCCTGGAAAGAATGGTAACGTCGATGTTGCCGCCGGAGATGAGACAGGCGACCTTTTTCCCTTTAATGTCGAACTTGTTGAACATCGCCGCCGCAACGGCAACGGCGCCCGCGCCCTCCGCAATCATTTTCTGCCGCTCGATCAGGGAAAGGATCGCTGTGGAGATCTCATCGTCCGTTACAGTGCAGATCTCATCCACATATTTTTCACACAGCGCATACGTCAGCTGGCCGGGGCGCTTCACCGCGATGCCGTCTGCAATCGTGGAAACATTCTCCAGCGCCTGGATCTGGTGGTGGTCGATGGAATTGCGCATGGACGGCGCGCCGCTGGCCTGCACGCCATAGACCTTGCATTTTGGATTGAGAGACTTGATGGCGAACGCCACGCCGGAGATCAGCCCGCCGCCACCGATTGGCACGATCACCGCATCTAATTCTGGAAGCTGGTCCAGCAGCTCCAGCCCAATGCTGCCCTGCCCCGCAATGACATCCGGGTCGTCAAAGGGATGGATCAGCGTCAGGCCCTCCTTCTCCTGCAGCTCTACAGCGCGCTTGGAGGCGTCGTCATACACGCCGCCCACCAGTTCCACTTTGGCGCCGTACCGCTTGGTAGCCTCTACCTTGGAGATGGGCGCCACGTCCGGAATACAGATGGTGGCCGGGATACCCGCCTTGGCCGCCGCCAGCGCCACACCCTGGGCATGGTTGCCGGCAGAGGAGGCCACAACGCCAGCGGCCCTTTCTTCTTCGGTCAACTGCGAGATCTTATAGTAAGCGCCCCGCACCTTAAACGAACCGGTGATCTGCAAATTCTCCGTTTTCAGGTAAATATCCGCGTCCGGGTTCAATGCAGGGGCATAAATCAGGTCAGTTTTTCGGATCACGTCCTTCAGCACAAAGGCCGCGTGATAAATTTTGTCTAACGTCAACATAATACTTTGGTGTCTCCTTCAAGCTTTCTTCCAATTATAATTCCATTGCCATGGTACCGGTGCGCAAAATCTTGATGATGTGATGGGGCCGGTAGCACTCCACAAAAGAATCCAGGGTGCGCGGCGAGCCGGTCAGCTCAACAATGATGTTATCAGCGGTAACATTGAGAATATTGGCGTGGAACACGCTGGCAATAGAGATGAGCTGCTCGCTGTTCTGGTTGCTCCGAGCGACCTTGATCAGCAAGTGCTCCCGAACGACCGCCTCCCGGTCGTCCAGCACGCTGACGTTCTCCACCTCTACCAGCTTGCTGAGCTGCTTATCCACCTGGCGGACGATCCGGTCGTCGCCATGCACGACGATCAGGATCTGGGAGTGGGCTCCGTCTTTTGTCTGCGCCGCAACGATGCTTTTGATGTTGTAGCCTCGCCGGCTGAACAGCCCCGCAATCCGAAGCAGCACACCGGAATTATTTTGTACCAGCACGGAGAGGATGTAATCCCGCTCCGTTGTGTCATGATGTTGTGTCACAGTATCCCCTCCTAAATCTCAAGCAATGGCTCTTCGGCAGATTTGCCGGCAGGGACCATTGGCAAAACGTTCATGTCCTTGTCGATCACACAGTTGACCAGCACCGGTCCCTCCTGCGAGAGAGCCTCCCGCAGCACGGGCTCCAGTTCCGCCTGGCTTGTGATATTGTACCCCTTGGCGCCGAAAGCCTCCGCCAGCTTGACGTAATCAGTGGGCTTTTCCATGGTAGTGCTGGAATACCGCTTGCCATAGAACAGGGTCTGCCACTGGCGCACCATTCCCAACACTTGGTTGTTGACAACGATCTCCACGATGGGTACCCCATATTTTGCCGCGGTGGAAAGCTCGTTGCAATTCATGTGGAAACTGCCGTCGCCGGCGATATTGATGACCCGCTGATTCGGGCAGGCGTACTTTGCGCCGATCGCGGCGCCCAAACCGTATCCCATGGTGCCAAGGCCCCCTGAGCTGAGGAACGTGCGGGGCTGCCGGAACTCATAGAACTGGGCTGCCCACATCTGGTGCTGGCCAACCTCGGTGGTAATAATATCGCTGTCGCTTGTCATGGAGCGCAGCGTTTCCATCAACGCCTGGGGCGTCACCGCGCCGGCCTCCTTTGCCTCCATGCGCAGCGGGTAGGCCCGCTTCCACGCCGCGACTTGCTCCATCCAAGATGGGTTGGACTTTTGGGCCACACGTTCCAGAAGGATCTTCAGGATCGCTTTGGCGTCGCCGCCCAGCTTGACGGAAATGTCGATCTGTTTGTCAAATTCCGCAGGATCAATGTCGATCTG
>CAZFHQ010000007.1:0-19949 GCA_964519325.1 uncultured Clostridium sp. | reverse complement strand
GGCGAACATGAGCATGTTGCCCTCCTCCAGGTTTGGCTCAATGTCCTCTTGATACATCTTTGCCTGCTTCTCATCATTGATGAGGATCATGATGATGTCAGCCTTCTTGGCGGCCTCTGCGGCGGTAAATACCTCAAAGCCCTGCTTCACAGCTTTATCCCAAGACTTGGAGCCCTTGTAAAGGCCAATGATCACATTGCAGCCGGATTCCTTCAGGTTCAGCGCGTGGGCATGGCCCTGGGAGCCGTAGCCGATGATGGCAATGGTTTGATCCTTAATCAAGTTCAAATCACAATCAGATTGATAGTAGATGTTTTGCATTTGGAATCGCCCTCCTAATTTTATCGTACTTCTTATTATACCGCTGTAAAGTGTGAAAAGCAAATAATTTTCTATGAATTTTTATCAAATTGACCGGTTGGCGCAAAAACCTTATTTTTTCGACTTCACCGTACCCCGTTCCATGGCGATCACGCCAGTGCAGACGCTTTCCTTAATTCCGTAAGGGCGCAGCAAATTGGTCAGCGCTTCCAGCTCTTCGGTGCTGGCCGCCGCCTGCAGGGTGATGGAGCTGGTGGAAACGTCCGCCACCTTGGCCTGCATGGCGTTGGCAATCTGTATGATCTCGGCCCGCTGCTTGTGGCTGCAATTGACCTTGATCAGGGTCAGCTCGCAGCTGACAAAGCTGCCGTGCTCGGTCAGGTTGCGCACCTTGATGACCTGGATCACCTTGTTCAGCTGCTTTTCCACCTGCTCCACAATATGCTCGTCGCCGTCCACCACCAGCGTGATGCAGGAGATGGCGGGGTCCTCGGTCTCGCCCACCGCCAGGCTGTCAATGTTAAAGCCCCTGCGGGAAAACAGGCCGCAGACCTTGGAGAGGACGCCGGACTGGTTTTCCACCAAGACAGAAAGGGTATATTTCATAGCAGCATCCTCCTTTTACAACGTTGGGGTTGCTGGGTCCACGCTGCAAACCAGCACATAGGACCCGTCGTAGTCCAGCATTTCCTTCGCGAGGCGCTTGGCCTGGGCGTTGCTGGTCGCTCTGGCGGCCTTGATGCCGTAGGCTTCCACCAGCTTGACAAAGTCTGGGTCGCCGGAGAGGTCGACCGCGATCTGCCGCCCGCCATAGCTTCGGTCCTGCACCTCGCGGACCATACCCAGCTTGCCGTTTTCCATGATGATCAGCTTGACCACCACACCGTGCTGGCAGGCGGTGGCCAGCTCGCACATCTGCATTTGGAAGGAACCGTCGCCGCAGACGGCCACCACCTGGCGGTGGGGTTTGGCCAGCTTGGCGCCAATGGCAGCCGGCAGGGAGTATCCCATGACCCCCATGCCGCCGCTGGTGAGGAAGCGGCCCTCCTTCACATTAAAGTTGCGGGCGGCCCAGATCTGGTTCTGGCCTACGTCGGCGGTGAGGATCGCTTCCTCCTCCATCATGCCGGAAAGGTCGGTGATGAAGGAGCGCGGCTCCACAAAGTCCTCCCGCGGCTGGCCTTCAGAAACGTAAGACTTCTTCCACTCGCTGACCGTGACCCGCCAGTTGTCGCAGTCCACCCGCTCGCACTTCTCGGCAAACTCCCGCAGCACGCCCTGGATGTCGCCGACGATCGGCACATCGGCCCGCATGTTTTTGCCGATCTCCGCCGGGTCGATGTCAATGTGGATAATGGTGGCCCGCGTTTCCAAAATATCCGGCGCGGAAACCGCCCGGTCGCCCACACGGGCGCCGCAAAGAATGATCACATCCGCGTTGTTCATGGCGCGGTTGGCATAGGGCTTGCCGTGGGAACCGATCATGCCCAGATAGATGTCGCTGTCCATGGGGACCACGCCAATGCCCATCATGGTGGCCACCATGGGGATGCCGCTCCTGGTGGCGAAGGAGATCATTTCCTCCCGCGCGCCGGCCAGCACCACGCCGCCGCCGCAGCAAATAACGGGCCGCTTTGCCTTGGCGAGCACCTCCAGCGCTTTTTTGATCTGAAGCTCGTGGCCCTTGGTCCGCGGCTTGTAGCCGATGATACTCGCCTCCGCCGGGTACGCAACGGGCTCCACCCTGCGCAGCTGCACATCGACGGGGACGTCGATGAGCACAGGGCCGGGCCGTCCGGTAGAAGCAATGTGAAACGCCTCCTTAAAGACACGGGGCAGGTCCTCGGTCTTTTTCACCAGGTAGCTGTGCTTGGTGAAGGATTCGCAGGCGCCGGTGATGTCGGCCTCCTGGAACACGTCTCTGCCCAGCAGCTCCGAGTTGACCTGGCCGGTGATGGCGATCATGGGGATGGAGTCCATGTAGGCCCCCGCCAGGCCGGTGATCAGGTTGGTGGCGCCGGGGCCGGAAGTAGCAATGCACACGCCGGGCTTTCCGCTGGTCCTGGCATAGCCGCTGGCAGCGTGCGCCGCGTTTTGTTCGCTGCGCACAAGGATATGCCGGATCCCTGTTTTCATCAATTCGTCATAAAATGGGCAAATGACCGCGCCGGGATACCCAAACGCCATGGTCACGCCTTCTTCCTGAAGACATTGCACCATGATCTCTGCTCCGCTGATCATTATGACAGTCCTCCCTTCCAACTGTGTCCCCTTCAAAAAATAGATAATTGCTTTTTATTATACTGTTTTCCCGCAGATTCGTCAACTCCTTTTTGTCTATCGGCGGCCTGCGGGCCGCAATTCCCGCGCCCTTTCAAAAGGCCGGCCTTGCAACCGCGGCCCGGCGCGGTTATAATAAACACAAACCGTTCCAAAACGGGAGCGCGCCGGCAGCAGCAAAGGCGCGCAGCATTAAAACGGAAGGAATGAGGTTATCGGATGGAACGAGAGGAGTATTTACAAAACGCCCGCTTTCCCAAAGGGGCGCAAGGCAAAGAGGTATTGGACGGGATGCGGGAATCCCACGGGCCGGTGACCGGCTGGACCCTGGCGCTGCTGGCGCCGTCGCCGTCAGACGTGATTTTGGACATTGGCTGCGGCGGCGGCCGGGCGCTCAAGCGCCTCTCCCCCCTGGTGCCGGCAGGCAGGCTGTTCGGCGTAGACTACTCTGAAACGGCCGTGCAGTGTACCAAAGAAGAAAACGCGGCGGACGTAGCCAGCGGCAAGCTGACCGTCGTCCAGGGCAGCGTTTCCGCCCTGCCCTTCGCGGACAATACCTTCGACAAGATTTTTTCGATCGAGAGCTATTATTTTTGGCCCGATCTGGAAAACGACGTAAAAGAGATCCTGCGGGTGCTCAAGCCGGGCGGAACCGTTTTCATCGCGGCGGACATCCACGACCGGGAGGGCCTGCCTGCCGAGGTGCAGTACAATATCCGCACCCTGCACATGACCAACCTCACCTTTGCCCAGTTCCACGCGGTGCTGGCCAACGCCGGCTACACCGACGTAACGATCCATGGCAAGGACGGCGAGGAGTGGATGTGCGGCGAGGGGACCAAGCCCCAGCAATAGCCCGCTTTTTGTTGCCGGCGGGCGCAGGGCAGCGCGCCGCGCTCCCATACAGAAATGTTATGCCGCCCCGCCGTATTTCTTTAACAGAAAATGGGAACCCTGTTAAGGCACCAGCCTGCGCATTTTGAAATTATGCTGACAAACGGTGTATTTTCCTGCAGAGTATGCTATAATGAAGTTGTGCAAGCTATCATATTGGAACATCAAAAAAGGAGTGCAGCATATGGCAATTTTTAAGAGAATCGGCGACGTTTTACGGGCCAATATCAACGATCTGATCGACCGGGCGGAGGATCCGGAAAAGATGGTCAAGCAAATCATCATCGACATGGAGGACCAGCTCACCGGCGCGACCCAGGCCCTGGGTCAGGCAATGGCTTCTGAAAAGCAGGCCCTGCGTCAGCTGGAGCAGGCCAAGGCTTCCTCCCAGGACTGGGAGAACAAGGCAAAGGCCGCCCTGCAAAACGGCAACGAGGACCTTGCCCGCCGCGCGCTGGAAAGCAAGGTGAACATGGATAAGAGCATCGCCCAATTCCAGGCCACTTATGACACCATCAGCCAGCAGACCGCCCAAATGCGGGACAACGTGCAGGTGCTGCGCAGCAAGCTGGACGAAGCCCGGGCGCGGCAAAACCTGCTGATTGCCCGCGCCAGGATGGCAGACGCCCAAAAAGGGGTCGCGACCTCCCTGAGCGGCGCCAACTCCACCAGCGCGTTCAGCAAGCTGGATAAGATGGAGCGGAAGATCGAGGGCAAGGAAGCGGAAGCGGCAGCCTTCAGCGAAATGGCCGGCGATTCCATGCAGGACACCCTCAACGAGTTCAAGTCCATGGAAACGAAAGCCGCCGTTGACGATGAGCTGGAGCGGCTGAAACAGTCCCTGGGCCAGTAACGCAGGGGGCGCGTCAACTATGCAGTTCGTTCTCTTTTTGCTCGGCCTTGTCCTGTTTGGCGGCGGCATCGCCCTGGGGATCTGGCTTTACCGCAAAAACCAGGGACGCTATCGGGAGATAAAATATCAGCGCACCGCCAGCCTGGCTGACGTGATCTCTGTTGTGGACAGCATGGCGCCAGTGGACGTGACCTACCGTCATTACTGCGAGATCAAGGGCATTTTGCAGGCGGAGTCTCCGGTGATCGCTCCCTTTTGCGAGATTCCGGTGGCATATTACAGCAACAGGTGCCTGTCCGTCACCCAGCAGGTCCAGACGGTACGGGACCGGAACGGCAGCCGCCACACCTTCACCACCAAATCGGAGCAGGAGGTTTCCAGCGAGAGCAGCACCGCGGAGATTTATGTGACAGACCCTGCCGACGGCCAGCGCATTTATATTGACAAGCAGAGCTTTGGCGACAAGATGGAGCTGATGGAGGGCTGCGACCGGTTTGAGCCGGCGAACTCCCCTTGGCTGCACAACAACATGGGGCGCTTCCAGTTTAATCTTTCCTTTGGCGGCGCCAACCATCTGGGCTACCGGCTCATTGAGAAGATCCTGCCCCAGGGGCAGCCGGTCTATGTGCTGGGCGAGGTATACAAGCGGGGCGACCGCTATTACATTGGCCAGTCCGTGCGGGAGAAAAAGCCCTCTGTGCTGTCCTTCCGCTCAGAGGATGAGATCGTCAGCAAGGCAAAGTCCAACCGGACCATCGCCCTGGTTGTGATGATCGCCGCCATGGTGATCGGCGCGGGCCTGTGCGTGTTCAGCTTCACGCCAGCCTGCCGCCAACTGGTGCAGGAATTCGGCAGGGATAACGGCGGCTACCGCTACTACAATAACTATTAGGGTTAAGCCGGCATCTTACGCAAGGCAGCCCTGTCCCACTGGGACAGGGCTGCTTCTTTTTTTATTTTGCGTCGGCCATGGTAAACGACGACGCGACCTTTGCAAAGTCTGTCTCCCCCGCCTCGGCCGAGGCGCTTGTAAACGTGATCCGATAGGTGGCGCCGGCGCCGTTTAAGCTGTATTGCTGTGACACCAGCGCCTTGCCGTCATAGGAATAACTGCATTCCAAATATAATGCGGCCGTGCCGTCTAGCTCTACGGTGGAAAAGGCGGTGATTTGCACCGAAGCGCCGAACATCTGCTGAAACGATTCGAGAAACGCCTCCTGCTGATAGCTGAACAGCTTTTCATCCAGCGCGCCGCACTGCACGTTGATGTCGCTCCCGCCATCGCCGGACTGGAACGCCACGCAGTCCTTCTCCTGGCTGGCCACCCGCCAGCCCTCCGGCAGGGTGATGGCATACCCGTTGGCGCCGTCCCGGTACGTCTGCCCGACGAGCCGGTCCTCCAGCGCGACGGGATCGTTCTCCGGGTCCAGCTCCCGAAAGGTCGCGATGCTGTCCTCCGCCAGGGCGAGGAAGTCCGCGTCGCTGTCCACCGCAAAAAACGTGATGTTATAATCATACGCCCCGGCCATCACATACTGCGCCGCCGTATAGGCCGTACCGTCACGGGTACAGGTGTAGCGCAGCGCCACGCCGGTGCTGCCGTTTGCCGTGACAGTAGAAAGGGACTGGAGCTGAAAG
The DNA here is from genome assembly GCA_964519325.1 of uncultured Clostridium sp. Lineage (GTDB taxonomy): Bacteria > Bacillota > Clostridia > Oscillospirales > Acutalibacteraceae > UMGS1071. Next base: position 13,963 of record CAZFHQ010000007.1, on the reverse strand, counting down.
TCCTCCAGCGCCTCCTGATACGCGGCTGTAAATTCCGCCGCGGAATACGCCAGCAGATTGCAGTCCGCCTCCTGGGTTTCCAGCTCCAGCGCACGGGCGCCCGACGGCGACACAAAGAGGGCATAATCCCCGCTGGACTGGCCGGCCTGTTCGGTCCATCCCTCCGGCACCGTTATCTGGAAGCGTTCCGCCGCGTCGGTGTAAACGCTGCCCATAGCGGGTGACGACGGCTCCGCTTCCCCTCCGGAGGATCCCGACGCAGAGGACACCGCGGACATCTCAGCCGCGGGCTGCCCGCCGCCGCAGCCAGCCAGCAGCGCGGCGCAGCAGCAGAGCAGCCACAGCAGCGCGGCCAGCCGCCCTTTGGAACGATAGCCTGTCAAGAAATCCCTCCTTTATTCCACCGAGAAGCTGCCGGCCACCGTTTCCGCCACCGCTTTGGCGTCGTCCGCCTGGTAACGGCCCGTATTGACCGAGACAGCGTAATTCCAGTCAGCTGTGGTATAGGTGTAAACATAGTCCACCTCCGCCACATCGTCATAAACAAACCCCATGGTGTAAGTATAGGCGATAAAATCATCCCCGCTGTTGTAGGAAAAATCTGAAATTTCCAAGTTGAGGGCGTCTGCCCGGGCAGCCTCCATTGCCGTTTGGGTCGACTCCTGGGTCGCCAGGTTGTTCTTTGCCGAAAGCAGATAAGACGCCGAGGATTCTGTGCGGGCGTATGTAATGGCAATTCCCGCGCCGTTATCGTAGAGGGCAGTCTCCGCTGTAGAGTAGGTTGGATTATACGCAAAGCCCTCCGGCAGCGTAAACGGCAGGGCCGCCGGCTCCTGCGCCACAGCCGCAGAAGCCGTTTCCGCCGCAGCGCTCTGGACCGCAGCCTCGCTGGTGTCCGCCTCTTCCGTGCCGCCGCAGCCCGCCGCAGCCAATGTCATGGCAGCCGCCGCCAGCGCCGCCAACCAAATGATCCTTGTCCGTTTCATGGCATATTCACTCCAAACTGTAGTTTCGCAAATATTTTCTCAATGACAGGATGATTATAGCACGAAATGTCAAGAATTGCACGGCCCCATGAAAAATTTATCCCAGCCGGGTCAAGCTCAGGCCCCCGCCTGCACCGCCGCCAGCACCGCGCTGTAATCCATGTCGATCACGTCCACATTGGCTACGTTGCCGCCGCAGGAGAGGTCCAGCACCTGGGCCGCCGTGATCCGGATATACTTGCGGGTGATGGTGGTGCCGTTGCTGTTGGTGTAATAAACGGCATAGGTGTATAACAGGGCCTGCTCCGTTTCCTGCCGGTCCAGCCCTGTTACCGTAACCTCCAGCCCTGCCGCCTGATAAGATGCCGTGATGGAATCCGCCGTCAGCTCCTCCCCGCGGGACTCCTCCAAAAAGGCTTCGGTGCTGTCTGTGCAGGATACGATCAGCGTTGTGCCGTTCTCGCTGGTAAACGTGAGCATCCCGTTTTGCTCTGTGGCGTCGCCGTTATAGGTGAACAGCGGCGGCACGGTAAAGGGCAGGGCGCTCACCGCCTGGGACACGGCCGGATCCATGGAGCCGCAGCCCCCAAGGCACAGGGCGGCGGCAAGCACAGCCAGCAGTACGGTGATCAGGATCGTCTTGCGTTTCATATTGCGATCTCCTTTCTTGCGGTATCCACACCTACAGTATAGGGCATGTCCAGGGGATATTTTGTCGCTTTGGCGGCGGCGGACTGTTTTTTCCCAGCTTTTCTTTCCAAACAAAAAAAGGCAAGGCAGCGCCTTACCAAACAATCAGCTGTGTTTTACCGCGTGCGCGCCGTCACCCGCCTGCGCAGCGGTTTTTCCGTTGGCCGACCGGTTCCGGATGGCCCGCACCAGCGTCAGGATAAAATCTGTCAGCATCACCGCGCCGGCCGTCACCGCCGCAATGATAATGGCCGGATCCCAGATCTGGTCTGTCACCCAGACCACCCACGGCTGCAACAGCTCCACGATCAGGACGGCAAAGCAGCCAAAGGCGGTAAAGCCCAGCAAACACACCCGCCCCTTTATGTTGAACCGGTTGCGGAAATAGTCCCACCAGCGGGTATGGAAGCAGTGCTCTAAAATGGCCGAAGTATAATACTCCATGACGCAGGCCATCAAGCCGCCCAGAAGGAACAGCACCGCCGACTCCGCCAGAACAGAGAGGGCCAGGCTGGGAATGAGCGGGCGGAGCACCTGCGGCACCCACCGGAGGGTCAGCCAGAACAGCACCGCCCCCGCGCCGTAGATGGGACACAGCGGGCCGTATAAAAAGCCCCGCCGGACAAACTTGCCCTCGGTAAAGCGGAACAGGATCATCTCCCAGACCCAGCCGGCAATGCTGTAGGCCACATACCACAAAAAATGGTCGCACATCCAGAGGAAAACCGTCATTGCCCGCCACCCCCGCTTTGGTTCTCTTTGTGGAGCGGGCAGACGCGGCAGGCGGTACACGGCCGGTCCCGTCGGAGCGTCTCTTTGGCAGAGCACAGCTTATCGGCATAAGACACCAGCAGGCTCTCCCGGTACCGCGGCGGGATCGGCGTGAACGGGAACATATGCCGCACAATAATATCCCGCTCCCGCTTGTTCAGGAAAAATTTTTTCTCCGCGTTTTCCAGCGCTGTGTAAGGATGGGAAAACCCGTGGAATTTGTGGCCGTTGTTGGGATCGTGCCAATCGTACAAAAACAGGTCGTGGAGCAGCGCCCCGCGGATCAGGCTCCGCCGGTCAAAGGCGATGCCGTACCGGTCCTCCAGGGCCACCGCCAGCCGATAGGCTTTCCAGGCCACGGCCACCATGTGGCACAGGGCGTTGGTGCTGCCGTGCTGCGGGTACCGCTTCATGCGCCGCACCGTTTCGCAGGATAAAATTTCCGCCGCGCACGTTTTAAAAAAACAAACCTCCGTCGTCGTCAATGCTGTGTTTCCCCCATCTTCTTCAGTCTTTATGTCTTCTTGACAAATTCCTTCCTGCATTTTGGGCAGGTAATGCAGATCTTGCCCCGTCCTTTTGGCACCCGAAGCTGCGCGCCGCAGGCCGGACATTTATAATACCGGTGCTCTTTATCCTTCATTTTTGCCTTGGTGCCGTTCATCTTGGTTTTTGTGCTGCGGCCCCAAAACTGGAATTTGCGCAGCACAGACAGAAACACCTCGTTTTCTTTCCGGCGCTGGTCAATATTGCGGGAAAACCCCCGGAACAGCACGGCCGCGACGGGTACATAACACACATAACTGAGCCACCACCATGGCGTGAACCGGAACACCGCCGCGATGAGAACCGCAAAAACCAGCAGCGCTATATTCAGCGCGTCGTTGCCATATCGTCCATACAAAAAGTTCCTCAGCCAATTCATGTCGGTTCTCCTTTGTCAACCAGAAAATTGTATTTCTCCCAGTATAACACGAATTTGCGGAGCAAAGCGAAAATTTCCATATTATTTACACAAATTTTAAAACCAGGACATAAAAAAGGGCGAAACCGGCGTGCCGCGCCGTTTCGTCCTTTCTGCGCAATTACTTTTTTTCGCTGTCTTTTTTGCTTTTCGCCTGCAGCAGCTTCTGCTTCAGCCAGAGGATATATTTGCTTGGCTGCCGCTGCTCATGGGCTTCCGGCGGGCGATGGACATCGGCCGATTTGATCGGCTTCTGGTAGTTGTCGTCGTCCTCGTCCAGCACGTCGTCGCTCTCATAAATGGTACCCTCGTGCATATAGACCTCGGTATCCACCGCCATTTTCCGGCGCCGGAGGCCGCCGGCAATGCGGCGCTTGCCCAGCACCAGCAGCACGGCGCAGGCCGGCACGGCGATAATGATGCCGATCAGCCCAAAGAACCCGCCGAACACCACGATAGAGGTGATGATCCAAAAGCCGCTGACGCCTGTCCGGTTGCCCAGCACCATTGGCCCGATGATGTTGCCGTCGATCTGCTGGAGGATCAGCACCCAGATGATGAAATACAGGCACTGCATCGGGTCCACGATCAGCAGGAACAAAGCGCTTGGGATCGCGCCGATAAACGGGCCGAAAAACGGGATGATATTCGTCACGCCGACGATCACGCTGATCAGCAGCGAATAGTCAAACCGGAAGATCGACATGACGACAAAGCACAGCACGCCGACAATGGCGGAATCCAAAATTTTGCCGATGATAAACCCGCCGAAATATTTGTTCGCGTCCCGGCCGATCGAAATGACCTTGTTGACCCGTTCCTTCTTCATGAACGAATAGAGCAGCATCTTGATGTGGGCGATGAACTTCTCCTTGTGGAACAGGAAGTAGATCGCGATGATGAAGCCGATGATCAGGTCCTTCAGCGTCCAGACAATGCCGATGGCGCCGGACGCCATATCGCTGACAAACTGCTGGGCCTGCGGCATCACGTTGTTCTCCAGAAGCTCTCCAATCTTCTCGTAGCCCTCGCCCAGGAAGTTCTTGATCAGATTGCCAACCGTGGAATCGCTGGCCATAAAGCCGTCCAGCCAGCCGGTAAAATTGCTGAAATAACTCTGGAAGTTGACCATCAGCCCGCTGAGACTCGCGATGATCTGCGGGATGACCAGCCACAGCAGGCCGGCCAGAATGGCAAACACAAGCAGGATCGCGACCACAATGCTGATGGCGCGCCACATCTTTTTCCGTTTGGCCAGCTTTGCCGGGTTGCCGGCAAGCTGCTCCGTCTTTTTCCGGAAGATGCGCCCCAACAGCCGCTCGCAGCACCGGACGATCGGGTCGATCAAAAAGGCGATGACCAGGCCGTAAAACACCGGCGTGAGAATACCCATGACAAACCCGAAGGCGTTGGCCAGCACGTCAAAGCGGAACACCGCCGCAAAGCAGAGCAAGCTGGCAAAAATAACCAGAAACGCCGTCACGCCCCAATATAGATATTTTTTATCCCATCTGTATTTCAAGCGCTCGCTCCCTTCCCTTTTTCTTCCCTTCCATTGTACCATTTAATTCCAGGCAAGGTCTTTACAGATCCGTAATTCTTGCTACAACTCCGTAAGAATTCGCCGGCAGCCCGCGGTCAATCCCCGGCGCCAGCAAGGTCGGCGGCGTGGAGCAGCAGCAGCGCATAGCCGTCTTTCCCCTTGGCCATGGGCAGGTATACGCCGATGTCGTCGGTGTCCTCGTCCATAAAATAAGAAAAGCATGTGGGCTGATCGTCGCTATCGGTGTAGTCGCACCCGGACAGCAGCGCGGTCAGCTTGGACTCCTTCAGCCCCTGCAAATACTCCTCCGCCTCATCCACGTCATATTGGTCTGCCGTGAGCACCACAGCCTTCCCGCTCCGGATCAGTGCCGCGGCCGCCTGGGCGTTTTCCCGCACGCCGGTGGAGACTCGCTCGCCGGTGGCCAGGCTCAGATTGGTGGTGTAAACCAGCGTCGCCGCGCCGTCCTCCTGCGTGACGGCGCCCGTCGTCACAATGCTCACCGTATCCTGGTGGGGGATCACCGTGCTTTCCAGAGCGCCGGCCTGCTCCAGCGGCTCGCCGTCCTTATCCTGCAAATATTGGGCCGCAAACGTTTCGGCGTCCCGCAGGATCACCTCGTTGGCGGCCGCCTGGGCAGCGGGGTCTTCCAGCGTCAGCACAGGATATGTCTGGGTTACGTCGCCGTGCTCCAGCTGCTCCTGCGCAGCCGCGACAGAGGCCGTCTGTTCCTCAGCTTCACTGGCCACTGAAATGGTGGAGACCGTCACATGGTCTGTGATCTCAGATCCGGTGTTTGTATCGGCGCCGCAGCCGGCAAGGACCGCCGCGGCCAAAATTCCAACGCTGCACAGCAGCATTCCTGTTCGTTTCATCGTTGTTCCTCCTTATCCCAATAGTTGGAATAGATTATACGCTATTTTTCGCAGTTTCGCAAGTTTTTTATGCGCGGTGGGCGGAACACCGCCGTACTTTTGCCATTTTTTCGAGGTTTGTCCTCATTTTTTCCTAGAAAACAGTGGACAAAGGTAGACGATTTCGATATACTATAATTTGGAAAAATCAATCGTTTTCTTTTTCTAGAATTAATTTTGCTGTTTTGCACAGAAGAAGGGAGCTTTTCATCCGTTATGAATCCAGAACTAATTGAAGAGGTCGCCGCAATCATTGGTGACCCCGTGAAGACCGAGGCCGTGGTTGCCCTGCTGCGGAAGGAAAACGAACGCAGTACAGAAGCGCGCAGGCAGCGCCAGGCGGACGGCATCCGCGCGGCGCGGGAACGGGGCGTCCGGTTTGGCCGCCCCTACCTGAAGATCCCCAAAAATTTCCCCGCCCTGTATGAAAAATACCTGAACAAGGAGATCACCGTGACGGCCGCGTCCCAGGAGCTGCATATCAGCCGGGCGTCGTTCCACCGGGTAGCCAACCGCTACCTGGAGAGCATCGGCGAGCTGCCGGAGCAAAAAAAAGCCCCGTCGGCAGAGTGAGCCAGCCGGCGGAGCGATCTATTCTAAAGGGCGTTTGCACGGCAAAGGCCCGTGCAGTATCCTATGCAAAAGCGCAGGCAGTTGTGCGTTTCGCCGCTGCCTGCGCTATATTTTTGCTGTTATTTTGCGGAGCCGTCATCGGCGGAATCCCCATCCTCCGACGCTTTCTTTTCCTTGTCCTCGTCATACTGAAAATCATCGTAATTCTCATACAGCGTGGTGCGCTTTGGCTCCTTGGAGGCATTGAACTTGTCCACCTCACGCTTGCGCACCACAAAAAAGTAAATGGCAAGGGCAATCAGGGCAACGGCGCCCAGCCCCTTGACAACCCAGCCGCACCAGCCGGTGATCACCTCATTCTCCGGGTACAGAGTGCTCAGCCCCCACCAAATCCCCAGGATGACAAACACCCCGCCGACCGGGTAGAAAATCTTTGCTTCCCGCCCGAATTTGACCATCAGAAGAACGCCTAATACGAGCATGATGCCCGCTGTAAAATATCCCAAAATCATCGCTCCCTCTCGTTGCTTATGATGATTTTAGCACAGAATCCGCCACGGCGCAACCTTTTTCCGCATCATGCCGCCGGGCCAACCCGCTGTTCGTCCTCCAGCGCGCGGCGGAGCTTTTTCCATTCGGCGGCCCGCCGGCTCCGCGCTTTGGCCGCCCTGCGCTCCCGGCTCTCCCGGTTCAGCTGCAAATAGCAGCAGCCCAAGGCCAGCGCCTTGGCGCCGAGGGAGACCGCCAGCACAAACCATGTGTTTGCCGGCGTGACCGGGCTGAGCAACCCCATGGCCGCGCAAATGGCGCAGGTGCCAAGCCCCGCCTCTGAGGTTGGCCTGTAATAGAAAAAGAGCGCGACCGTAAACCCAAGTAACAACATCCCGCTGACTGCCTGCATAAAAAATCCCCCATTCCGCGGCGCTGATCCCGCGCCGCCTGTTCTGAACGTATGTTCGTGTTCTGTGATTTTTATTGTACCAGAAACTTTGTTCGGGCGCAAGCGGGTTTTAAACATTTGTTCGGATTTTCATTTCGCTGGGACTTTTTCGGTACAGTTGGCCAACAAAAAAATTCGCCTGTCTCACACAGGCGAAGTAAGGTCACAAAATTCGGTAACGGGGGTCCTTCAGAATTGCCAGCCGCTCCCTGTAATCCGGCAGATAGCGGGCGATCAGCTGATAAAACTGGGGGCTATGGTTTTTGTGCCGGATATGGGCCAGCTCATGGACCACGACATAATCAATGGCTTCCGGCGGGTAGGCCATCAGCCGGAAGGAAAAGCACAGGCTGTTTGCGCCGCTGCAGCTCCCCAGGCGCGTCCTCGCGCCGGTGACCCGGAAGCCGGCAGGCGTCAACCCCATCCGCTGGCTGAAATACGCTACCCGCTGGGGCAGAAGCTCCTTTGCCTGCTGCCGCAGCGCGGCCTCTTCCTCCGGCGTTACGGTGCAGGCGGCATCATTGCGGGCCTGCTGCCGGGCAAGCTGTTTGGCGATCCACCCCTGGTTCTCCCGCACAAACCGGTCAATCTCTGCCTGGGGCGTGCGGCTGGGCGCGCGCACCTTCACTGTCAGGTCCTGCTTGACACAGAGGGCTAAGGTTTTTCGTTTTGCGGAACGGACCAGCGTGTACATACTCTCCCCCTGCCTCCTTTGCGCGCGCCGCGGGCGGCCGCTACTCCTTTTTCTGCAGCCCTTTGGATTTTTTCACCTGCCAAAAGGCGTCCTTCTCGTTCGGGTCGGTTTTGGGGTAGGCATGGCCGCCCTGTTCCAGCAGTCCATCCATGGCGTTCCACGTTTTTTCCCGCAGGAGCCGCACCGCCTGTTTTGGGCTTTCGGCCTGCTCCGGCAGCACCGGCTCGCCAATGGTCAGGGTCAGGCAGTATTCCCGCCGGAGCAGCTTCCAGATCCCCCGCCGCTCCCGTGGCGTGACCACCGCCGGCACCACCGGCACATTGGCCCGCGCGGCCAGGGTGAACGCGCCGTTGCTGAACTTGCGCAAATGATCGCAGCAAACCTGGATCTCCCCCTCCGGATAGACGGCGACCACCCTGCCCTGCTTCAGTTCCGCTTCCATAGCATCCAGGAAGGTCCGCAGGCCGCTGACACCGTTCAGCACCGGCACGCAGTTGAGCAGGCGCATGACCAGCCCCAGCCCCCGAATGTAAAACGTCTCCTCCTGCGAGGTAAAAATAACATGGCGGGGAAAGGCCGCCACCCCCAGAAAGGTGCAGTCCAGCGGGTGGACATGGTTGCACACAATGACATAGCCCTGCCCTTTCAGCTGCCGGAACACCGAGCGGTTTTCCAGCTTCAGGCCAAAGATCACCTTGAGGGCCACCTTGAGGATCGGGATCACAAGGCCAAAATACAGCGCAAACTGCAGCAGCCGCCACGCCGGGTTCCGGTTCATCAGCGGCTTGCTGTGCAGCCGGTCACGGGCGGCCTGCAGCCGTTTCAGCCGCTTCTCATCAAAGTCCGCCATGACGCCGCCCCTCAAAATCAGCGATTGTCTGACGGAACATAAACTCCGCTTTTTTCACAGATTCCGACACCCGGAACCCATCGCCGTACTTGGCATACTTTTGAGAGAGCAGCGCCTTTTGCGCCGGATGCTCCACCCAAAAGTCGATCTTTGCCGCCAGATCCTTGGGATCGTCGGCTCGGAACAGGCTCCATTCGTCCAGGGCAAACTGCACCGTGGCCGACTTTGGCGAATCGCAGATGACCGGCACCAGGCCGCAGGCCAGCGCCTCCAGGCAGGCAATGGCCTCGATCTCTACGGTGGCGGTGTGAACATACAAGTCGCAGGAGTTGATGAGCCGGATCAGCTCCGGCTGGGAATAAAACTGGATGATCGGCGGGTTGGGCAGCTCCGCGCCCAGCTTGCGCAGGTGGTGCTCCCGCGGGCCGGCCCCAGCCAAATAGATTTGGATCTGATCCCGAAATTTGGAGTGCTTCACCGCCTCGATCAGCACCTCCTGCCGTTTTTCCGGCGAGAGGCGGCCAGTCATCAGGATATTGAATTTGTTCGGGTCGGTGGTTTTTTCCACCTCCATCGGCACAAAGCCCTGGTCTACCCCATTGCTGATGACATACAGCTTTGCCTCATAGCCGTGCTTTTTCAGTTCGCCGGCAATAAAGTTGGAGGGGCAGTGGATGTGGCGGAACTGGCGGTAGAATACTTTATGGAACAGCTTGTAGATGGAGGCGTCAATGCCCGCCATTTTTTCGATGTGGAGAATGTGGGAGGCGTTCTCCGGCTGCATATGGAAGGCCGCCGAGCAGGGGATCCCCATCTCCCTGGCGATTTGATGCACCCGGATCTCAAAGGGAAGGGGCAGCAGCAGGTGGACAATATCCGCTCCCTCCAGGGCGCGGCGGGTCGTCGCCTCGTCATATTTCGCGAAGGCAAAGCCCTGCCCATGGCCGATCTTCGTGACAAGGGCGCCATAGTTGGCCTCCCTCACATAGTAGTTGTCCGGCCCAGGCTCGCCTATGGCCAGCACCCGCACCTCGTGTCCCCGCGCCCGCAGCGCCTCTACAAACCGGTGTGCCGTCATGCTGGTCCCATTTTTCATATCGGTATAAATATCTACGACAAAAACGATAACCAAACCAAACTCTCCTCCAGCAGCTTGCTGTGATCTTATCCCGTTTTTCCGCGCGCGGCGGCAGCATTGCCCGGGATGAATAACTCGTTTTATTATACTAAAAACAAAGCTGTTCGTCAAGAATCTGCGGAAAACACGATGGTTTTGCAAAATATTCCAGAAAATTTTTTGGCCCAGCCCCCTTTTCTTGACAATCCTTCCGCCGGTTCCGGCATATAATTGGGATACGGCGCATAAAAGGCGAGCCGCCAGGAAAAACTACCACCAATCCTGCCGGACAGCGGCGCGGAAACGGACTGCGTCCGCTTTTCGAAACTACATTCCAAGCGAAACCACATCCATCAAACTTTTTAACTGGAGGAACTGAAAATGAAGAAGAAGTTAATTTTGATCGCACTGTGCGGGGCATTGGCCCTTGGCGTGGCCGGCTGTTCCGCGTCTGAGGAAATCGGCGACATGGTCAGCGACGCGGGCGAGGCCGCCTCAGAACTCATTGACGACGCCGGCGATATGGCGTCCGAAGCAGCCTCTGACATGACCGGCAGCAACATTGAGCGGGAAACCAGCGACGTTACAAGCAGCGAGATCGAAACTTCAGACGACGCGCTGAGCGCGCTGGAAACCGGCAACCAGACCTTCCGCAGCGGCGCGGTTGACATGAATGTTTCACCCGCCCTGCGGACCAACCTGGCGGAAAACGGCCAGAACCCCCACACCATCGTCATCACCTGCTCTGACTCCCGCGTGTCGCCGGAGCTGATTTTTAACTGCGGCCTGGGCGACCTGTTCGTCATCCGCACCGCCGGCAATGTGGTCGGCGATTATGAGATCGGCAGCGTGGAGTATGCCGCCGACCACCTCGGCTCGCTGCAGGTCGTTGTGATGGGCCATACCGAATGCGGCGCGGTGAGCGCGGCGGTCGAAGGCCACGCGGAGGGCAGCATTGAGGCCATCGTGGAGGAGATCGAGCCGTCTGTCACCACGGCAAAAGCCCAGGAGACAGAGAAAGATCAGATCGTCTCCGCCGCTGTGGATCTGAACGTGGAAAACAGCATCCAAAAGCTGAAGGAAAGCGAGATCCTCGCCGGCCTGATCGAGGAGGGCAAGCTGACCATCCGGGGCGCGCGTTATGACATCGCAACGGGAGAGGTTTCCTTCTTTGATGACGCGGCCACATCACCCGCACAGCTATAAGTTCGGCAAGAGAACAGCCAGGAATTTTGGGTCCCTCGAAAGAGGGGCTTTTTCTTTTGCGAAAACAGGCCCGCAAAAGAAATTTCAGCGGAAAGAGAGACTTTTCCGCAAAACCGTCGTATAATAGAAAGAATAGAACAATCGTGGGTATTCCCCATCAAGGATGAAAAGGAGCGTTCTGTGTATGAAGCTTTGCATTTTGGACGGCGAGACTACCAACCCCGGCGATTTGAGCTGGGCGGCCTTTACAGCGCTGGGCGAAACCGCTGTTTATGATTTTACCGAACCGGAGGAGATCCTGCCCCGCGCCAGCGGCGCCGAGATCCTCATCACCAACAAAACAGTCCTGTCCGGCGATTGCATCCGGCAGCTTCACCGGTCTGGGCTGCGGTATATCGGCACCCTGTCTACCGGCTACAATGTCATCGACCTGCGCGTGACACGGGAGCTTGGCATTCCGGTGTGCAATGTACCCACCTATTGTACCCAGTCGGTGGCCCAGTATGTGTTTGCCATGCTGCTCCACTTTGCCAACCGCATCGCACTCCATGACGCCAGCGTCCATGCGGGCGATTGGGTCAACAGCCGCCATTTTTGCTATTGGCACGGGGATTTCATCGAGCTTTATGGCAAAACGCTGGGCATCGTCGGCTTCGGCAATATCGGCCAGGCTGTGGCAAAAATCGCCGTTGCCATGGGTATGAATGTGCTGGTTTCCACCCGCACGCCCCGCCCCATGACGGAGGGCTGCACCGCCGTCAGCCAGGAGGAACTGTTCCGGCAAAGCGAATTTATCACCCTCCACTGCCCGCTGACAGCTGAAAGCGCCCATCTCATCAACCGGGACACCCTGGCCCTGATGAAACCCGCCGCCATTTTGATCAACACCTCCCGCGGCGGCGTCGTGGAAGAAACCGCTCTGGCGGAAGCGCTCAATACGGGACGGATCGCCGGCGCCGGCGTGGACGTGCTTTCCACCGAGCCGCCCAAGGCGGACAACCCGCTGCTGACCGCGAAAAACTGCGTCATCACGCCCCACATCGCCTGGGCCTCCCGTGCGGCGCGGAGCCGCCTGATGGCAGTGGCGGCAGAAAACGTCCGCTGTTTCCTCGCGGGCAAGCCGCAGAACAACGTATCCAAATAAGGGAGAATCCACATGAAAAAGAACGATTGCATCCCGCTAACGATCACCGGCGTTACCGCAGAGGGCAGCGGCGTGGGCCGGCATGACGGCATGGTGGTGTTCGTGCCAAACGCCGCCGTGGGCGACCAGCTCACCGTGCGGATCATTAAAACCTCCAAAAACTACTGCGTCGGCAAGATCGAGGAGATCCGCGTCCCCTCCCCCGACCGCCGGGAAGCCGACTGTCCGGTATTTGCCCAGTGCGGCGGCTGCGTCTTCCGCCACATCTCCTATGAGAGCGAGCTGGCCATCAAGCAGCGGCGGGTCGCCGACGCCCTCTCTCGTATCGGCGGGCTGGACAACGTGCCGCTTCGCCCCATCGTCGGCGCGGCAAAAACCGACCACTACCGCAATAAGGCCCAGCTGCCCATCGGTCTGGGCCGGGACGGGGACCTGGTCCTGGGCTTTTACGCCAACCGTACCCACCGCATCGTCTCCTGCGACGGCTGCGCCCTGCAGCCGGTGGAGTTCCAGGCCGCAGTCCGCGCGCTGCGGCAATGGCGCCGCGAGACCGGCGAAACCGTCTATGACGAAGCCACCGGCAAAGGCAAGCTGCGCCACCTGTACCTGCGGGAGGGCAGCGCCACCGGCCAGCGGATGGTCTGCCTGGTGGTGAACGGCAGCGGCGTGCGGCGGGAGGACAGGCTGATAGAGCTTTTGCGGGAGCAGGTGCCAGGGCTGCAAAGCGTTGTCCTCAACAGCAACCGGGAGCAAACCAACGTGATTTTGGGCAAGCAATTCCGCACCCTCTGGGGCAGCGGCGTCATCACCGACGTGCTGTGCGGCCTGCGGTTCCAGATCGCGCCGGCGTCCTTCTACCAGGTCAACCGGGCGCAGGCCGAGCGGCTGTACGCCATCGCCGGGGAATACGCCGCCCTCACCGGCGCCGAAACGCTGCTGGATCTCTACTGCGGCACCGGCACCATCGGCCTGACCATGGCAAGCCGGGCCAAGCGGCTCATTGGCGTGGAGATCATTCCGGAGGCCATTGAAAACGCTGTCGAAAACGCCAGGCAAAACCGCATCTCCAACGCGGAGTTCCTCTGCGGGGACGCCGCCCAAGCCGCCGAATCCCTGCAAAAACGGGGCCTCGCGCCGGATGTGATCATCCTCGACCCGCCCCGCAAAGGCTGCGGCCAGCAGCTTATCCAAACCGCGGCGCAGATGTCTCCCCAGCGCGTGGTGTATGTCTCCTGCGACCCGGCCACCCTGGCGCGGGATCTGAAGCTGTTTGCCGCGGCAGGCTATTGCCCGCAAGAGGTCACTCCAGTCGACCTTTTCCCCCGCACCGCGCATGTGGAGACTGTCGTTTTGATGTCAAGGAAAAACACATAGGAGGCACGAAAGCCCTTGATTTCAGGCACTTTGCTGGTTTCCGCTGCTTCGAGCAGGTCGAGACGGTAACGCTTAAGCGGTAACTTACCCACGGCGGCTCGGAGAAAAAGTGTGAGAGTGGAGTTGCCGAACTAGATGCGGGTAAGTGGAGTTAGTGAGTTAGATGTCAGGGGTGTTGAGTGTTCGAGATAGATGTC